>CAJXUO010000043.1 GCA_913061425.1 uncultured Lutibacter sp. | reverse complement strand
TGAATATATTCCTAGAGAAACGGACTTGAGTGGAATTCGATTTGATGTGCAATTATTATTCAATATTGGGTATAAACTATCAAACGAAACTTATTTTCCTAAATGGTACGACACAAGTGAATTTAAAGCAGCAAGAAGATAACGAGAGGTATATTTGAAAAACTCAAACTAACCATTTTACTTAAAAACAATTTTTATGAATCTGTCAAAAAAAGTAGTTTCGCTTGGTATTTGCATCCTTTTAATTTCAGTAATATCTTGTAAAAAAGACAAACGAAAATTGCCTTCAGCATTAAATTCTATAGATTTAAAAAGAGGTGATTTACTACTTTGTAGTTCTGAGGCTTTTGGAGAGATCAACTTTTCTTTAAGTTGTAATTATGAAACTCGAGAGACATTTGAATTGGGTTTAGCATTACTTCACTCATTCGAATATGCTGAAGCGGAAAAAACATTTGTTAAAGTAATTGATCAGGATCCTGAATGTGCCATGGCTTATTGGGGAGTTTCTATGAGTATTTTCCAATCTTTATGGATGCAATCAGATTTATCCTATTTAGAAAAAGGGAAGAAGTTACTTGCTATTGCAAGAACGTTGGATATGGATGATAGAGAACGAGATTATTTGAATGCGATAAGTGTATATTATGAAAATTGGGATACTACTGATCAGATGACTAGAAAGAGGATGTATGAAAATAAAATGGAGGAATTATACATTAAACATAAAGATGATACAGAAGCCGCCGTATTTTATGCTTTAGCAATTAGAGCTGCTGCTGATCCTTCAGATAAAGAATATATCAGACAGAGAAAATCTGGTGAAATATTAGAAAACCTTTTTAAAGAAAATCAAAATCATCCTGGAATTGCACATTATATTATTCATAACTATGATTACCCTGAACTTGCAAGCAAAGCTTTAAACACAGCAAGACGTTATGCTCAAATTGCACCTGCTTCTGCACACGCACAGCATATGCCATCACACATTTTTACTCGTTTAGGTCTGTGGGATGAATCTATAGATACCAATATTAATTCTGCTTCATCTGCAGTTTGTTATGCTCAAAGTGTAAACCCTGAAGCAAATTGGACACAAGAAATTCATGCAAACGATTATTTGGTTTACGCATATCTTCAATTGGGTGATAACAAAAGTGCGCAAGAGGAGATTGATAACATGAAAGAAGTGAAAAAAATATTTCCGGAAAATCATTTTTCTGCATCTTATGCATTGATTGCTATGCCTGTAAGAATGGCATTAGAAAATAAAGATTGGGAACAAGCAACTAACTTAGAATTGCCATCAATTGAGTTTCCTTGGGAAAAATTAGCGTGGGAAAAAGCAATGCTACATTTTGGAAAAGCATTAGGATACGCACATTTAAAAAATATTAATGCTGCCGAAGCAGAATTAGAAACATTAAAAATTTTACATCAAAGTTTACTAAATTCTAATGACAATCATGCTAAGACTTATAAAGCAGGTCAAGTAAATATTCAAGTGAAGACTATTGAAGGTTGGATAGCATTGGTAAAAGGAAATAAAGAAGAAGCCTTAAAATCAATGAGAATGGCTGTTGATTTGGAAAGTAAGACCTCAAAGCATCCTGTAACTCCAGGAGAAGTTTTACCAGCAGGCGAATTGTTAGGAGATATGCTATTAGCACTTGACTTACCTCAAGAGGCTTTGGAAGCATATGAAGTGAATTTATTAGGTCATCCTAATAGGTTTAATGGAATATATGGTGCTGCCATTGCAGCAAAAAAAGCAGGTAATACAGAAAAAGCAACTCGCTATTTTCAACAATTAATTGATTTAGCTAAAGGTATTGATAGCAATAGACCTGAATTGATGGAAGCAAAAGACTATGTAAGTTAAAGAATGAAGTTGCAAATAGATTGAAAATATCCATTGTTAAAACCATGTGAATAAGTATCTAAATTTTAGGTTGTGAAACCTAATAATTGGCTTATTTTTGATGCATCTAAAAACAAAAATAACCAATGCCAACTACACAACAATTACAAGATTTTTCACAACAAGTTAGAAGAGATATCGTGCGTATGGTACACGCCGTTCAATCTGGTCATCCGGGAGGTTCATTAGGCTGTACAGAGTTTTTTACAGCATTATACCAAGAAGTTATGGATTATTCTACTGACTTTTCAATGGATGGAAAAAATGAAGACTTATTTTTCTTATCAAATGGTCATATTTCTCCAGTATACTATAGTGTTTTGGCACATAGTGGCTTTTTCCCTGTTTCAGAATTAGCAACTTTCAGACATTTAAATTCGCGTTTACAAGGACATCCAACAACTCATGAAGGTTTACCAGGAATTCGTATTGCTTCAGGATCTTTAGGTCAAGGAATGAGCGTAGCGATTGGTGCTGCACAAACTAAAAAACTGAATGGAGATTCTAAAATTGTATATTCTTTACATGGTGATGGTGAATTACAAGAAGGTCAAGTTTGGGAAGCAATGATGTATGCAGCAGGAAAAAAAGTTGACAACCTTATTTCTACAGTAGATTTAAATGGACAACAAATTGATGGTTCTACAGACACTGTTCTTCCAATGGGAAGTATCAAAGCGAAATTTGAGGCTTTTGGTTGGGATGTGTTAGACGTTGAAAAAGGAAACGATATAGAAAGTGTTATTGCTGGCTTAAAAGAAGCGAAATCTAGAACTGGAAAAGGGAAACCTGTATGTATTCTATTGCATACTGATATGGGACATGGAGTGGATTTTATGGCAGGCACACACGCTTGGCATGGAAAGGCACCAAGTGATGCTCAGTTAGAAAGTGCTTTAGCACAAAATCCAGTAACGCTTGGAGATTATTAATCATTGATTATTAAAGCATATTTAAAAGTTCGTCATTTTGGCGGACTTTTTTTTTATGACTTTTTTATGATAATGAAGTTAGTAATAATGTAATTTTACGACTGACGAATAGATTGCCTAAAACTTAAATCAAATAATAGTAAATGAAAATAGGAATTGTATGTTACCCAACATTTGGTGGGAGTGGAGTTGTAGCAACTGAACTCGGAATGTCACTTGCAGATAAAGGATATGAAGTACACTTTATAACATATAAACAACCTGTTAGATTAGATTTATTGGCCAAAAACATTCATTTCCATGAAGTATTTGTTGAAGAATATCCATTATTTCACTTTCAACCGTATGAATTAGCGTTAACTACCAAATTGGTAGAAGTGGTTACACAATATAAGTTAGAGGTTTTGCATGTACATTATGCAATTCCACATGCATATGCAGCATATATGGCTAAGCAAATGCTAAAAGAAAAAGGAATTGATATAAAAGTTGTAACAACTTTACACGGTACTGATATCACTTTAGTTGGAAGTCATCCAATATATAAAACCGCTGTAGAATTTAGCATCAATAATTCAGATGTTGTCACAGCAGTTTCTAATAGTTTAAAAGAAGATACGTTGCGTTTATTTAATGTCAAAGTGAATATAGATGTAATTTACAATTTTATCGATTCAAAAAAATACCCTGAAATTCAGGAGTCTGAATGTAATCGAGCAGCATTGGCAGCCAAAGGAGAGAAAATTATTTCTCACGTCAGTAATATGCGCCCTGTTAAACGACCAATGGATGTCATTGAAATTTTTTATAGAATTCAAAAAGAAATTCCATCTAAATTATTATTGGTAGGTGAAGGTCCTTTACTAGAAAAAGTAGAGTATCGAGCAAAAGAACTTGGGATTTATGATAAAGTTATTTTTATGGGAAATAGTAATGAAGTAAATAAAATTCTTTGTTATTCTGATATTTTCTTATTGCCATCTAAAACAGAAAGTTTTGGTTTAGCAGCATTAGAAGCAATGGCAGCAAAAACACCTGTTATATCTACAAATACAGGAGGTTTTCCGGAAGTTAACATCAATGGAGTTACAGGTTATTTAAGTGATTTAGGTGATGTTGAAGAAATGGCAAAAAACGCTATAAATTTGCTTAAAGATGATGAGAAATTAAATCAGTTTAAATTAAATGCTTTAGAACAGGCAAAAAGTTTTTCTTTAGAAGCCATTCTTCCACAATACGAAAAAGTATATCGAAACTGCTAATTTTTACTATATTTGATGCATAACTATTTTGCTTTCGAATATGGATAAAAAATTGCTTTTCAAAATCTTATTTTTTTCATTTTTTACACTTACTATAAACGCGCAAATATCATTTTCAGAAAACTCTTCTTTTCTTGGTGTTACTGGTAATTATGGGACAATTCCAGGAGGTTTTGGAGGCGGAATTTCTTTTTGTGATTTTGATAATGATGGTTGGGATGATTTAACGTTTTCAACGGCTTCTGGAGCATCTGTAAAATTTTTTAAGAATAACGCTGGTACTTTTACTGAAGTTACTTTAGGAGGTGTCACTTTAGATTCTGAAGAATCTCGACAAGTAATTTGGGTTGATTATGATAATGATGGAGATAAAGATTTGTTTGTTGCTAACCTTGAAGGCTCAAATAAATTGTATAAAAATAATGGTAGTTTTTCATTTACTGACGAAACTGCTGCTGCTGGATTTGCAACAACTGCACAATATACAATTGGATGTTCTTGGGGAGATTATAATAATGATGGATATTTAGACGCTTTCTTATGTTTTAGAGATCCACCTGAATTAAATCCAAATAAACTTTTTCTAAATAATGGAGATGGAACTTTTTCTGATGTCACTAATGCTGCAGGATTAGACAATGCAGTTGGTCATTTATCTTTTTGCTCTTCTTTCTTTGATTACGATAATGATGGTTGGCAAGATATTTATATCGCAAATGATAAGTCTAACAATAAAAACATCATGTATCACAACAATGGTGATGGAACTTTTACAGACACAAGTGTTTCAACTGGAACGGATTTAGCGATTGATGCCATGTCTACAACCATTTGCGATTATGATAACGATGGAGATTTAGACATCTATGTCACAAATACTTTTGATGGAAATGTGTTTTTACAAAATAATGGTGATAGTACTTTTACCGATATTGCAGCGTCAAATGGTACTTTAATGGAAACCATAGCTTGGGGTTCTGTATTTTTAGATGCAGATAATGATATGGACTCTGATTTATATGTAAGCGGAATATATACAGATGCTTCTTCTTTTTTACCTTCTGCTTTTTATGAAAACAATGGTTCAGGAATGTACTCAATTCCATCTAATGTAGGATTTAATGATGATGATGCGATTAGTTTTTCTAACGCTATTGGTGATATTGACAATGATGGATATGCAGATATTGCAGTCACAAACTTTTCGCCAAGAAATCATTTTGTGTTTAGTAATAATAGTGATTCTAATAATTATTTAAAAGTAAAATTAGAAGGGAGTACTAGCAATAAAGATGGCATTGGATCATGGATTCAAGCCTATATAAATGGTGTGCCGCAAAACAGATATACTTTAGCAGGCGAGGGTTACACATCACAGAATTCTAATTCTGAATTTTTTGGTTTAGGTGCCGAAACTTTGGTGGATTCTCTTAAGGTTACTTGGCTTAGCGGAACAGTAGATATGTTATATAATGTTTCCGTGAATCAATCATTAACTATAATTGAAGGTTCTTCTTTGTTTGTAGAGGCTTTTACTGAATCTTCTTTTAATATATATCCAAATCCTAGTGATAACGGAAAGTATCAAATAAAACTTTCTTTATTTGATAGGAGTGAAGCCTATGATTTAACACTTTTTGATGCCTTAGGCAGAAAACTAATTTCAAGAAAACTAAATTCAATTGAGGAAGAAGTTGATATTTCTAATTATAAAACAGGGATTTACTTCTTGCAGCTTTCTTCAGAAAAAAAATCAGTGATAAAAAAATTGATTAAGAATTAAGACAAGTAATAATTTAAACTCTCTATTAATAGTTCTTCTGGCACTATACAATCAATTTTAAACTTTTCAAAATCTGTTAGTAAAACAAAGTTCACGTTACCATTGGTGTTCTTCTTATCATGCTTTAATAATGATAATATTGATTTGTAATCTTTACTTTCTAAGTTAATAGTCCCAAAAACACTTAAGATCGTTTTTTTTACTTCTTCTAGTTTATCTAAAGGAAAGCCTACTAACTTATTTGAAATATATGATTCAGTAATCATTCCAGCAGCAATTGCTTCACCATGAGTTAGTGTTTCTTTGTCTTCAGATTCTAAAAAATAAGACTCAATTGCATGTCCTAACGTGTGACCGAAATTTAAAGATTTTCTCAAACCACTTTCTTTAGGATCCTCTAAGACTATCTCATTTTTAATTTTTATTGATTCATAAACTATTGAATCTATTAAATTGATATTTAGTTTATTAACATCTTTTATTTGAACCCATAGTTTATTATCTCTTATCAAACCATATTTGATAACTTCTGCCAATCCTGATTTAATTTCTCGTTCAGAAATTGTACTTAAATATGCGGTATCAATAAGTACCATTTCAGGATTAGAAAATAAACCAATTTGATTTTTTAGCACCCCTAAATCTACACCAGTTTTACCTCCCACAGAAGCATCAACCATACTTAATAATGTAGTTGGAATATTAATAAATGAAATTCCTCGCTTATATGTAGAAGCAACAAACCCTCCTAAATCAGTTATAACACCGCCTCCAAGATTTACAACCAAACTCTTCCTGTCTGCACCGAGTTCTGTTAAAGCATTCCAAAGTCCTGAGCAAGTTTCAATATTCTTATGTATTTCTCCAGCTTCAATTTCTATAACTTCTGTATCAATTTCAACTTCTAATTGCTCCATAAATAAAGGGTAACAATCGGTAAATGTATTTTCATCTACTATTATAAATAATTTAGAATGTTGATTGTTAGATAAGTAACTATTTAATTCCTTGTATGCATTTGCATTGAAATGAACTGAATAGTTAGAAGATTTTATAGATTGCATTATGGTTGATTTACTTTGCAAAGTAAGTGTTAAAATTGAAAAAATACTAACTATATTTGCTTAAAACTTTTTTTGAAATGAAAAACCTTTTTGATAATACTGAAGTTGCGTTTTCTATAAAATCAGATTCTGAATTAGAGCGCGCTTATTTTTTGTTTAAAATGATTCAAAATCAGCCAATGGTTAGGATTGGTACAGCGGTAACCAATTTTGCACTAAAAACGCATCTTCCTGTTGAAGGATTAATTAGATCTACCGTTTTTGATCATTTTTGTGGAGGAGTCACAGAAGATGACTGCTTGCCAGTGATAGAGAAAATATATGAAAAAGGAAAAGTACATAGTGTTTTAGATTATTCTGTAGAAGGAAAAGAGGAAGAAGAAAGTTTTGATGATGCTTTATCCAAAACTCTAAAAACTATTAATTTTGCTGATAAAAAGCAATCAATTCCTTACGCTGTTTTTAAACCTACAGGTTTTGGAAGGTTTTATTTATATCAAAAATTATCTGAAGGAAAAGAACTGACAAGTAAAGAACAAGAAGAATGGAATAGGGTAGTTGCTAGGTTTCATGAAGTTTGTAAGTTGGGTGTAGAAAAAAATGTTCCGTTACTAATTGATGCTGAAGAAAGTTGGATGCAATCTGCTGCTGATCATTTGATTGAAGAATTGATGGAGATCTATAATAAAGACAAGGCTATCGTTTTTAATACATTACAAATGTACCGTCATGATAGAATGGACTACTTAAAAGGCTTGTATAAACAAGCTCAAGAGAAGAACTATTATATAGGAATGAAAGTTGTTCGTGGAGCCTATATGGAAAAAGAACGTGGACGAGCTAAAGAAAACAACTACGAATCTCCTATTTGTAAAGATAAGCAAGCAACAGATGATAATTATAATGACGCTATTAAGTTTATAATGAATCATGAAAAGATGGCTTTATTCGCAGGTACTCATAATGAAGAAAGTTCTTATTTATTGATGGAACTTGCTGAAAAACAAAAAATAAGTCCAAATGACATGCGATTATGGTTTGGTCAATTATATGGTATGAGTGATCATATTAGTTATAATTTAGCAAGTGAAGGGTATAATGTAGCGAAGTACTTACCTTTCGGACCAGTGCGCGATGTGATGCCATACTTGATAAGGCGTGCAGAAGAAAACACTTCTGTTGCAGGGCAAACAAGTAGGGAGTTAAACTTATTAAAAACCGAGCGAAAGCGTAGAAAATTACTGTAAGCACTACAAAAACTCTACATACAGTAAACTCACAGAGGAAGAGAAGGTAAAGGAGTTCCTGCTTTTGCAATATATATGCCTCCAAGAGAGCCCTCTTATTACCTCTTTTAAGTAAGTTAATTCCAT
>CAJXUO010000042.1 GCA_913061425.1 uncultured Lutibacter sp. | reverse complement strand
AAGGTTTATGTAGCTGAATTTTTCTTTACTACATGTCCTACTATTTGTCCTATGATGAATGCGAAGATGGTAGAGATTCAAAACGAATTTTTTGGAAATCCAAATTTTGGAATTGCTTCTTTTTCAATTAACCCGACATTTGACACTTCTGAAGTTTTAAACGCCTATGCTAAAGAGTATAAAATCTCAAGTCCTAATTGGCATTTGTTATCTGGTAAACCTCAAGAAGAAGTCTATGAGTTAGCAAAACAAGGTTTTAAGTTATATGCTGGAGTTGGCTCAGAAGAAATAGGTGGATTTGAACATTCTGGATTATTTGCATTGATAGATAAAGAGGGATATATTAGATCTAGATATGATGACAATGGAAATCCAATCATGTATTATAGAGCACTGAAAGAAAATGAATTTGGGGATCAAATAAATGAATTAAAACAAGACATTAAACTACTTTTAAAAGAATGAAAACATCAGAAGAAAAAAGATATAATCGCATAATTATTGTTTTATCAATTGTTTTACCATTGGCAGTTGCATCACTTTTTAGAGTAAAAGTTGATTTTGAATTACCTGTTTTTTTACCTCCAATTTACGCCTCAATAAATGCGTTGACTGCTGTCATATTAGTTTTAGCGGTTATTGCCATAAAAAAAGGAAACAGACAGTTACATGAAAAACTAAATAAGTTTGCGATAGTATTATCAGTCGTTTTTTTACTGATGTATGTATTGTATCATATGACTTCCGACTCTACAGAATTTGGTGGTGAAGGAATGGAAAAAACAATTTACTTCATTATTTTAGTAAGTCATATTATTTTATCTATCGCAGTGATTCCATTTGTTTTAATTACCTACGTTCGAGCAAAATTAGGAAAGTTTGATGCTCATAAAAAAATTGCAAAAATTACGTTCCCATTATGGCTATATGTTGCAGTTACAGGTGTTGTAGTTTATCTAATGATTTCTCCATACTACTAGATGAAAAAAAGTTTGACCCTTTTATTTTTTTTATTGATGATAATTCCATCAAATGCTCAATGCGCTATGTGTAAAGCTGTTGCTGAAAACGGAACCGTAGACATGGCTGAAGGTTTGAATGCTGGAATACTGTTTTTAATGGCTTTTCCTTATATTTTAGTTGCTGGAGCTTTGTATGTAATTTATAGATATAAAGTGAGAAATAAAAATTAACATTTTTATAAGAAAGCGTTTTTGTAACAAATTGTAATTTTACTCGTCTTATCAATAGAAAATCGATTAAAAAATCAAAAAATATTTATGAAAACAAAATTTCTACTAGTTTTAGTACTGTTAGTTAGTATCTCTATTAACGCTCAAACTAAAAAATGGACACTTCAAGAATGTGTAAACCACGCAATAGAAAATAATATAACTGTTAAACAAGCTGAAAATTCATTATTGATAAATGAAGAAAACATTAAAGCCGCTAAAGGGGCTTTTCTACCTTCAGTTGGAGCGAATGTTTCTCAAAGTTTAAGTCTTGGGAATGTACAGGTCTTTTCAGGTTCGTTTGTAGACAGAACCAGTAACAATACAAATGTTGGAATTAATGCTTCTGAAACTATTTTTAATGGCTTTAGAAACAGAAATAATTATAAGCAATCTATACTAACATTAGAAACGGATGAGTTAGAATTAGCTAGAATTAAGGATGATATTTCTCTGAATGTTGTGAATGCTTACCTAAACATACTTTTTAATAAAGAGAACTTAGTAACCGCTAAAAAACAGTTTGATTTTACGAACAAGCAGTTAACTCAAGTTAAAGAATTGGTAGATGCAGGTGTACAGCCAAAAGCAAATATTAATGATGTATTGGCAACTTTGAGTAGTGATATACAAAAAGTAACGGTTGCAGAAAATAGTTTAGCATTGGCAAAATTAACGTTATCGCAATTTTTACAAGTATCTTTTGATGGTTTTGATGTTCAATCAATTAATATTGATGCACCATCAGACGCTTTATTATACGACAATGTCACTCCTATTTTAGAGCATGCTTTTAAAAACAGAAACGAAATAAAAATTGCTGAAAAAAATATTGAAAACGCTAAATTGAGTACAGAAATTTTTAAAAGTGGTTTTATGCCAACTGTAACTTTAAGTTATGGATTTGGAACAAATGTATTTTTCTCTAACTTGTCTAGTGATGTTGCTTTTTTTGATCAATTAAATGATAATAAAGGACATAATTTTTCTTTAAACGCAAATATTCCTATTTTTTCTAGATTTCAAAATAAAACAGCCGTTGCTAAATCTAAAATTCAAGAAAAGAATTCTCAGTTAAATTTAGAACGTGCAAAGTTAAATCTTGAAGCAACGATTCAACGTGCATTTACAGATGCTAAAGCTGCTTTTAGAACTTATGACGCCGCTAAAACTTCTTTGAAAGCTCAACAGTTATCTTTCAACAACTCTCAAGAAAAATATAACATTGGTTCCATGAATGCATTTGATTTAGATCAAGGAAGAGTTAGGTTGTTTAATGCAGAATCGTCGTTAATAAACGCTAAATATGATTTTGTGTTTAAAACTAAAGTCTTAGATTTTTATTTAGGAAAATCAATAACTCAATAATTTAAGAACACCATATTATAAATATATTAAACATCCAATATTTCAATATGTTGGATGTTTTGTTTTTATATAAATGCACGTATCTTTGCTGTACAATGTCATTAATTCTAAACATAGAAACCGCTACCAAGAACTGTTCTGTTTCACTTGCTGAAAGCGGAAAAGTAATTGCCATCAAAGAACTGAATGATGGTAATTTTTCTCATGCTGAAAAGTTGCATGTTTTTATAGATGAAGTTCTGAAGGTCGCAAAGAAATCAATGAACGATCTTGATGCAGTTGCAGTGAGTAAAGGACCTGGATCTTTTACAGGTTTAAGAATTGGAGTTTCTTCAGTCAAAGGCTTATGCTACGCACTCAATATTCCACTAATTTCGGTTGATACTTTAAAGGCACTTGCCACGCAATTGAATATTGAAAGTGGATTTGCAGTTCCAATGCTAGACGCACGGAGAATGGAAGTGTATAGTGCTATTTTTGATACAAAAAATAATCTTATAAGAGCGATTGAAGCTCAAATATTGAATGAAGATTCATTTGCAGATTATTTAAAGAATGACCAAGTATATTTTATTGGTGATGGTGTGCCAAAAACCAAAGAAATCATCACTCATAAAAATGCTATTTTTATAGAAGATAAACTACCTTCTGCAAACGAAATGGCTCAATTGTCTTTTGATAAATTTCAAAGAAAAATCTTTGAAGATGTAGCGTATTTCGAGCCTTTTTACCTCAAGGATTTTGTAGTAACTACTAAAAAGAAGAAATAGAATTTCATATTTTACTGTCTAATTGTCAATTACTAAACTTTGGCGTGATTATCGCCAATACAACAATATGAATAGAGAAAAAGTTTCATTTAAGTGGGCATTTAAAGAATTTATTTGGCCAAGAAGAAAAATAGTTTTTTTAGGACTAATCCTAATCATTATAAAAAGTTTAGCAGGATTCGTCTTGCCATTACAAATTCAAAAATTGATTGATGAAATAGTGCCAAATGGCAATATGAAAGGATTGTATATCCTTTTAGGATTGGTTGTTACAGCATTATTTATTCAAGCAGTAACATCATTTTTTTTAACACGCTTATTAAGTGTAGAAGCACAACATTTAATATCTCTGTTAAGAGCAAAAGTCCAACGTAAATTACTAAAATTACCCATCAATTTTTTTGACAATAATAAATCTGGAGCCTTAGTTTCAAGAGTAATGACTGATGTAGAAGGAGTGCGAAATCTTGTAGGAACAGGATTGGTACAATTAATTGGAGGCTCTATAACTGCACTAATTTCATTTGTTTGGTTGATTAAAATAAACACAATGATGACTTTAGTTGTGATTGTTCCTGTGGTCGTTTTTGGAATTGTAATGATGAAGGCTTTTGGTTACATTCGTCCTATTTTTAAAGCAAGAGGAAAAATCAATGCTGAAGTCACTGGAAGGTTGACAGAAACATTAAATGGCGTTAGAGTTATCAAAGGATTTAATGCAGAAGAACAAGAAAATAAAACATTTGAAAAAGGAGTAGAACAGTTGTTTTTAAATGTAAAGAAGAGTTTAACCGCTACTGCTTTAATTAGTAGTTCTTCAACATTTTTAATTGGTCTTGCAACTGCAGGAATTATGGGGCTTGGAGGTTATTATATGATGGATTTATCAATGTCTACAGGTGATTTTATTCAATTCACGTTGCTACTTGGTTTTATGGTTGCACCTATTGTACAGATGAGTAATATAGGAAGTCAATTGACTGAAGCAATGGCAGGATTAGACAGGACTCAGGAATTAATGAATATGACGGAAGAAGACAATCCTGAAACGAGAACTATTTTATTGGATAAAATAAAAGGAGATATTGTTTTTGACGATGTATCTTTTTCTTATGAAGAAAGTAAAGAGGTATTGCATAATATTTCGTTTGAAGCACCTTCAGGAAGTGTTACTGCGTTGGTTGGTTCATCAGGTTCAGGAAAATCTACAATTGCAGGACTTGCTGCGACCTTTTTAAATCCTAGCGAAGGGAAAGTCTCATTGGATGGTATTGATCTTGCAGAGGTAAATTTAAGCAGTTTTAGAGCGCATCTTGGTGTTGTATTGCAAGATGATTTTTTATATGAAGGTACGATTCGTGAAAATATATTATTTCCAAGACCTAATGCCACTGAAGCCGAACTTTTGGCAGCAGTTGAGGGTGCTTATGTGAATGAATTCACAGACCGATTTGATGATGGTTTAGAAACTGTAATTGGAGAAAGAGGTGTCAAATTATCTGGAGGTCAACGCCAACGTATTTCTATTGCACGTGCTTTATTGGCCAATCCAAAAATTATTATTTTAGACGAAGCAACATCAAACCTTGATACACAAAGTGAATCTTATATTCAAAAAAGTTTAGGAATGTTGATGCAAGACCGAACGACCTTTGTGATTGCACACAGATTAAGTACAATTCAACAAGCAGATCAAATATTAGTAATTGAAGAAGGTGCTATTTCTGAACGTGGAAAACACGATGAATTAATTGCTAAGAAAGGCAGGTATTACGAATTGTATACCTACCAAAGTAGAATATAAGATCAAGGCTAAAATTATCGTCATTGCGATTCGCTTCAGGCGGAGAAGCAATCTGACTCTCAATCGTAAAAGTTTGTCTGTTCGAGCGGAGTCGAGAACTATAAAAAGGTTATGAGGTCTCGAACTCCGCTCGACCTGACAATTTATTAGAAATTTTTCACCTCATTTTTATATTTTTTGTATAAACCAAAAAAGTTTTAGTTGTCTCTTATCACATGGATGGTTCCTGTAATAGTGTGTGGATTTCCTTGAAAATCTTCATAATCTCCACTGAAATTCATATCAATATATTCGCCTATGTTTCCTAGCGAAGTGAGGTTATAGATAATAGTACTGTTTTCGTAAATTTCTGGACAATTTTCTATAAAATTAAAACCAGTATCATTTGGGACATTCCATTCATATGTATCGTATGTTCCAATATATGGAGGTGTATCATTTAAATTTCCTATAATCCAAAAACAATCATTATTACTATTATAATGTTCTATTTCAATATCAGTATTTCCATTAAATGCCCTTACATCTATATCATTCGCTATAAATATCACATCATCATTATCAATTTGATATGTTATAAATTCAGTAATTATATTGCAAGAGGTTATTGTTCCTAAAGCAGTATTTGGAGTTGTGAATCCGTAATTTATTTCGCCAGTACTTTGCAGGTTGTCATAATCAAAGGCTTCAATAGAAAAAGCAGTCTCATCTTGGCAACGCATTATAGTAATCTCAAATACGCCATCTGTTACAATATCAGTAAATTGCTGATTCCCATAGGTTAGGATTACATAACCATTGGTTACTGGATTTCCGTCACAGTTGTTAAATGTTCCTGTTACAGTTTCTGTAATAACATCTGCGCTACTTAGTATAGTTATATCAAGTGTTGCATCATCACCAAAAGGACCAATAGTTGTTGTATAGATTGGGTTACTTCCGCAAATCTCATAACTATAAAAGGTAACTACTAGCGATTCATTAGAAGGAACTAAACCATTAACTTCTCCAATTTCATTTGTAGATCCTCCTCTTTCACCATATACTGTACTTGTAATTGTTACATGTTGATTGTTTACTGGAACGCCATTTTCATCAGTAATAGTAAGAAATAAATTTATGGCTTCCGCAGGAATATCACAATTCCAAAAAGAAAAGTGAGAAACAGTTCCCACATATTCATCACCTATAAGTGTTGCTTCTCCTTCTTCTATCCAATACCCTTTTGCTTCATCAAAATACCATAAAGGTATCGTATTTGCTGCACTACCAATTAAACTCGCATCCAAAGGAATTCTAATTTCAGCGATTTCACCTTCTGCTAAATTCAAATCTTCATCTCCACTTCCTCGCAATTCTACAGCAAGCATGCCATACGTTTGTAGCATACGTTCTTCGTTATCAGTATTTGCAGCATACAACATTCCAGGCATTTGTTGCGTCATATCTTCATCCGAAGGATCTAAAAGGTGTAAAATAACATCAACACTTCCCGTATATGCAGTTCCGTCAGGTTTTATATAATTTCCATTTAACTCAACAGAAGCGCCATTTGATAAAGCTATAGTTTCGCTAGTTCCACTAGTCGTTGTTCCAGCCACTATTTCTTCCAACATCATTATCGTAATTTTGTTTGTTCCTGTTGTTGGAACTACAGAACGTGAACCATGAATATAACCTGATTTTTTTGCAGTAATATAACCGAAACGTTCATAGACAGTCGCATTGTTAATTATAAACACTCCGTTTTCATCTGTTGAAGCAGTTAAACCACCAATTGTTATGGTTGCGCCTTCAATAGGATTTTTATTTGCATCTATAATGTTTCCTAAAAAGTTTCGTGACACTTCATCACCAAAGTTACTTGATAAGTCAATAGGAGTCTCTACAGGATCAATAATTATAGGGTCATCTGTTCCAGAAGTGCCTATTACAGGATCTTGACAAGATGAGAATAAAAAAATTATAGTTAGTAATTGAATTGTTTTGATAAATGGATTTTTCATATTTTAGCATTTTAGATGTGCAATATACACTTTTGTTATAGATTTAAAGTTCTACTTATTTCTCTTCCATACCCTTTAATTTGTATGCTGTCTTTATAGAAATGCGCAGCAGCAAAAGAAGTAGTATCAGACGTGTTTACCATTCCTTTAAAAGTAAGGTAGTGAACACCTTTTTTAAAATTATAGGCTCCTTCATGTTTGTGTCCATTCATAAAAACCTTTACATTTTTATACTTTTCAATCAATTCTTGTAATTGAACCGTATTCCATAGATTTCCATTATCTATAGGCAATAAAGGGAAATGGCAGTAGAATCCAACATTCTGATTCGTGTTTTTAGCCATATCCAACTCCTTTTCAATCCATTGCATTTGTTCGTTGCTTACACCTCCATTATATATTTTAGCATACGGCAATGAATCTTTTTCTATTTTGTTAAATGCTATTTTAGTTTCCTTCAATTTTAATGAATCCAATGCGCCATAAAAACTTAAATCTGTTCCATCTAGCACTAAAAATTTCCAACCGTTAGTCTCAATGCTGTAATAACGTTTTTTAAGATTTAGTTTTTCAAAAATTTTAAATTTTAAACTATCTTCAACTTCAAAATCATGATTTCCAAGCACATGATAAGAAGGTGACTTTAATTGATTCCATGTAGGAACCAAACTGTCAAAACTAGAAAAGGATTGGTCAATAAAATCACCTAAGTGAATTGTGTAATCCAAATCATTTTTGTTCAATTCAGTAACAGCATTTCTAAGTCTTTGAGGTGCTTTTTTATAATATCTATCCCATTTTATATCGCAATCGCAATATTGACAATCGGCAATGATACCAATTGAAAAGTCTTGGTTTTCTTCAGTTTTTGAACAACTTAGAAGTGTGATACTGAGACACAAAAATAAAAATATTTTAACCATTTATTCTTTGACTTTCAAATTTTTCACTGTCCTTAAAAGCTTCTAAAACTAAAAAATAAGCATGTAAAAATGCTACTAAAGCGATACACGAAATTTGTAAAGTTGTCATAATTTAAAAGTGTTTATTAACTTGAGTTAATGCCTTTGAAACTTCTTCTTGAGGCAATTGACAAGCGCTATTTACACAAATATAAATCAAAGTTTCATCTTTGCTATACCTATCTTGCATTAACGGAATGTTGCTTTCTTTAGAAGCGCCAGCAATTAAT
>CAJXUO010000041.1 GCA_913061425.1 uncultured Lutibacter sp. | reverse complement strand
TTTCTCCTCTATAGTATAATTTACCTTCGTGCCAGTGAGCTCTATGGTATAAATGTGATTCACCCGTAGTTGGATCTACAGCAACTTGAGGAATAGATGCTTTATAATGAGTTCTTCTCTTGTCTCTTCTTGTTTTCGATATTTTTCTCTTTGGATGTGCCATCTTTATATTTTTTTATTCGATTGTAATTCTTTTAATTTTTCCCATCTTGGGTCAACTGTATTTTCTTTAACTTTATATTCTTGTAACTTATTCAATATCTCAGACTTCAAACTACCGTCTTTAATTCCAGGATGAACTCTTTTTACTGGTAATGTCAACACTATCATTTCATAAATGAATTGCGATATATTTAATTGAAATTCGTTTTGAGGTATGATTAATATTTCATCATTATTATCATTATACTCCTCACCAAACTTTACAATTAATGGTAAATTTCCTTTAACTTGAAGTTCAAAAGGTTCATTTGTTGAATCACATGCAACTGTGACAACACCTTTTGAATTAAACATAAGATTAAACATATTATGTTTTTTTTCAAAGTTTAAGTCAATTTTTATATCCGCTTTTTCAAATTCAAAAAATTGAAAATGTTCAAAGAACTTTGCATCAATTTTATATTCAAACTGATGGTTTCCCATCTTAAGTCCTCTAAAAGATACGTTAAATTCTTTTAAGTCGTTCATTTTGAATACCAATTTGAGCGTGCAAATATAAAAAATTATCAATAATAATTACACCTATTTTGATTTTTTATTTTATGTAAATTTATTTCAGAGAATTTTCGTTTAACTTCAAGTAGTTTAGACGTTTTTTATAAATCTCAATTGCTTTAAATAACGCTTCTTTAAATGAACTTTCATCGGCTTTTCCCTGACCCGCTATTTCATATGCAGTTCCGTGATCAGGTGAAGTCCTTATTTTATCTAAACCTGCTGTAAAATTAACCCCTTTACCAAAAGACAATGACTTAAATGGAGCCAACCCTTGATCGTGATACATAGCTAATACGCCATCATATTGCTTATAGGTTTTGGAACCAAAAAAACCGTCTGCTGCATAAGGTCCGTAAACTAGCTTCCCTTCTTCTTGAATTTCTTTTATTGTTGGCCTTATAATTTCATCATCTTCTTTTCCTATAACTCCTTTATCTCCACAATGAGGATTAAGCCCTAAAATCGCAATCTTTGGTTTTGAAATTTCAAAATCCTGTTTAAGGGTTTGGTAGAGTGTATTTACCTTGTCTTTTATGAGTTTTGGTGTTATTGTCTTTGAAATATCAGCAACTGGAATATGTCCTGTAATTAAACCAACCCTCAACTCATCGGTCATTAAAATCATTAAACTTTCACCCTTTAATTCAGCTTCTAAAAATTCTGTATGACCTGCAAAGTTAAAGTCATCAGACTGAATGTTTTCCTTATTGATAGGCGCTGTTAGTAAAGCTTCTATTTTTCCAACTTTCAATGCTTTTACGGCAGCGTTTAAAGATATCAGCGCATACTTCCCTCCTATTTCATTGGATTTTCCAGGTGTAATATCAACATTCTCCTTCCAACAACTCATCACATTTAATTTATCATCTGAGATAGTATTTAAATCAGTAATAGTATGCGTTTGTATATTAGAATTTAATATTTTTTTATAAAATGAAATTGAATTGTTTGAGCCAAAAATTACTGGCGTACAAAAATCATACATTCTCTTGTCTGAAAATGTTTTTAAAATAATTTCTATTCCTATACCATTTATATCACCAATAGAAATACCGATTTTTATTTTACCTTCTTTAGTCATTCCGTTGTATATTATTCTTATTTTTGACACATCAAAAGTAATCAATAAATTAATCAGATGTTTACTGGAATCATAGAAACTTTAGGTATTGTTAAAAATATAGTTCAAGAAAATGATAATTTTCACATATCCATTCAAAGTGAAATTACTTCAGAACTAAAAATAGATCAAAGTGTTGCTCACAATGGCGTTTGTTTAACAGTAATTGATATAAAAGAAAAAAATTATACAGTTACTGCTATTAAAGAGACTTTGGATAAAACGAATTTGAAAAATTTAACTATTGGAGATTCTGTAAATCTTGAAAGAGCTATGAAATTAGGTGATCGTTTAGATGGTCATATTGTACAAGGTCACGTAGATGAAACAGCGAAATGTATTTCTATAGAATCTCAAAATGGAAGTTATAAGTTTACTTTTAAATACAATTCGAAGAACAATAATATTACAATTGAAAAGGGCTCTATAACTATAAATGGAGTTAGCCTAACTGTTGTTGATTCACGAAAAGACACTTTTAGTGTAGCAATTATACCATATACTCTAGAAAACACTTGCTTTAACAACCTCAAAGTTGATGCTGTTGTTAATTTAGAATTTGATGTAATTGGAAAATACGTTGCAAGACTTATTTCAAAATAATTAGCCTCGATTATTTATAATTTTGGTAACTCCGTAAATTATTGCAGCAGATAGTAAAACGAAAACGCCTCCATCAATTGGAATTCCTGGAGGTGGTGGTGGAAGGCTACACTAAGTTCGAACTTTTTTAGGAAATTATTGAATATTAAGATTCTAATCCTGCTCCCTTGACTTTTTTTGGTATTTTTACAATACTTGAACATCATAATTTAGACAAGTTTAGTTTCAATACCAGACGATATGCTTGAAAAAACTCAAAGTGACGCTTACTTTAAAAAATGCTATGAAGAAGGTATTAATAGTTGATTTCTATTGATTATTCAAATCAATAAAAAAATAATGATAATTCATTGACAGTTTTATTGACAGTAAATGCAATTATTAGTGTCAATTTGTTTAAATTTGAGGTATTGACAACGTCAGTTTATAGTATAGACAAAGTGCTTTAAACAACCTTTTGTTAGGTAAGCACCAACCAATGATACTTCAAAAAATAGACCTATCCTTGAGTTTACTGCAAAAAAAAAGAGTAACCATTTTTCTGATTACTCCTTAGTAGACAACTCCATTGAAATATCGAACAACTATATATCTCGCAGGGAGTTTATAAACACCTATAATTCAATAGAATTTATCATAGAAGGTTTTCTTAAAATAGTACCTGCATATAGCATTATTGATGTAATAATTCCAACTAATGGAGCTGTCGGCATACCTTCATGTGTTCCTGCTGCTAACTCTGCAACAATAATTCCTCCTACAAATGAACATAATAGATAAAATCCTAACTTCTGTGTTTTAGGATTCCAATACAATGCGAGTAATACTAATTCTAATAATCCAATGAATAATAATTTATCTCCCCAATTTGGGATTGAATTCATTCGTTCAATAATACTGGATTCTTGGAATACCTTTAAAATTCCTCCCATAAATATGTTAATACTAAATAATATAGATAATATATATCCAGTAATTTTTTGAGCATTGCCAATTTGATCTTCGTGAAATTTTGCCATTTTATTTATATTTGTTTTGTTCGTGCAATAATACTACTTTTGGAAATATAAAGTAACTTGTTACCTTTTAGTAACTATAAAATAGTAGTTACTAAGAGGTAGCTAAAAATAATATTATGAAAAATGCCCTGTTTTAAATTTCACTCAGCAGGTTGGAGGTAAATGGAAACTACCTATCATAAACGTAATACGAAATCAAGGCACATTGAGATTTGGAAAAATTCATCAAATAGTTCATGGGATTTCAAGAAAAGTTCTTTCCGAACAATTAAAAAGTCTTGAAAAAGATGAACTGGTTGTAAGAAAGCAGTTTGAAGAAATCCCTCTAAGAGTGGAATATTCATTAACCAAAAGGTCGAAAGGACTATGGGAAGTATTTGAAGCCATAGAGAAATGGTCTACTATTGTAGATAAATAAAAAAAACGGCTACACTTTATAAAAGTATAACCGTTTTATTGTTTTAGTAGAGCGTACAGAAAAAATGTCGAACCTTCTGATTGAAGAACTCAAGCAATTTAACCAATCTTTCAATCACGATCAATATTGACATTTCAATACAAAATGTATTATATCAATTTTTGTAATATTTCTACCGTATGGAGGTACAAATAAGATACAATATTTGCTTAAATTTGCAGTAAATAAACCCTATTGATCTTATACAGCAGTAATCTAAGTTAATTACGGATAGTTTATAAAAAATCTCACGAAAGCCAGAATCTATTGCAACACCCATTTTTGCAAAAGTTCTATACATTCATCATCTTGAATAATTTATAAATACAATAATTTAAAAGAGTAGCTAAGCAAAATATATATAAACACCAATCACAACAATACAAATAGCAACCCCAACTTGTTTAACATATTTCCAAGGTTCTATGTCTACTTGTTGTGTATACTCTTGAATAAAATCTGTTTCTCTTGGTTTTAATTTTCCAATAATCAACATTATAATAATATTTAGTATAAATAAAATTGCCATAACGTCTAAAAAATGGGGATATGCCTGTGCTTTTATTAAAGTCAATTCAGCAGTGTCTGTAATGCCATTTAGCTTAGCAATTGACACTGCTTTTTCTATAAAATAAGGTTGCATAATAAATTGACTTAGGATGTATAATAAACACCCAGAAACCAACCCAATTTTAGCAGCAATTGCAGGAACGCGTTTTGTTAAATACCCAACAACTATAATCGTTAATATAGGGATACTATAAATTCCATTTATTTCTTGTAAATAAGCAAACAAGCTGCCTGCATTTGCAATTAAAGGTGCGATGAACATTGAGGCAATAGCCAAAACAACGCCAAATGCCTTACCATATTTCACAACCGTTTTTTCATCTGCATTTTTATTAATATGCTGTTTATAAACATCGATTCCAAAAAGAGTAACAGAACTATTTAAAACACTGTTAAATGAACTTAAAATAGCGCCAAACAATACCGCTGCAAAGAAACCAACCCAAGCACCAGGCAATACCTTTCTTACTAATTCTGGATATGCACTATCTGCAGATTCTAAATTCCCTTCGAATAAATGGTAAGCAATAATACCTGGTAATACCACAATTATTGGGCCTAATATTTTTATAAAAGAAGCTAATACTAATCCTTTTTGACCTTCTTTTAGATTTTTTGCCCCCAAAGCTCTTTGTATAATTTGCTGATTTGTACCCCAATAGAATAATTGAACCAACATCATCCCTGTAAAAATGGTGTAAAAAGGAACAGGATCTGTTGGACCTCCCATTGATTTGAATTTCTCAGGATTTTCTGTCGTTAATATATTTAATCCATCTAAAAGGTTACCATCACCAATCATCATTAATCCGAAAATTGGGATTAAAACACCACCGACTAATAAACCAATAGCATTAATTGAATCTGAAACCGCAACTGCTTTTAGTCCTCCAAAAACTGCATAAATTGAACCTATAATTCCGATACCCCAAACACAAATCCAAATAGATTGCGTATGTGTAACACCGAGTAATTCAGGAATGTTAAACATTCCGCTTATTGCCAATGATCCAGAATATAAAATAACGGGTAATAAAACAACCACATAACCTGATAAAAACAAAACCGATGTTAATGTTTTTGTTGTTGTATCAAATCTTTTTGCTAAAAACCCAGGTACTGTCGTTAAACCACCTTTTAAGTATTTTGGTAGCAGAAAAATAGCCGTTATTATCATCGCTACTGCTGCTAAGGTTTCCCATACCATAACTGACAATCCACTCTCATAGGCAGCACCATTTAACCCCACAATTTGCTCTGTAGATAGATTGGTAAGTAATAACGAGCCCGCAATGACACCTGCCGTTAAACTTCTACCTCCTAAAAAGTAGCTATCTGAAGATGTAACTCCTACTTCTCTAGTTTTTAAATACGATATGATCGCCACTAAAAGTGTAAACCCAATAAATGTTAGTATTTGCATATTATAATGATTATTTTTATTTAGATTTTATAATGTATTATAAGTTTTATTAAGGTCAAATTCTTATAAACCTACCTTCTGTTACTAACCATAATATATTTGGTCTATCCGATAGTTGAAGTTTTAAAGAGATTGAGAAATCCTCTTTGCTAACATTTTTGTTTATGCTTCCTTGTTTTAGAGAATGCTACCTAAAGATGTCTATATGATTTGTTACCAAGTTAAAGTTAATAATTTAGCATTTCTATTGTTGCTACTGTCCTAAACCCTAAATGTTCTAATCCAGTATCAAAACTTGTTGCCATTCTTGCTGATATTCTATAACTCGCACAGTAAGAATCGTGACATAAAAATGAACCACCTTTAATTACCTTTTCTTGTGCATATGGATTGTTAGGATTATTACTTTTTTCTGGTCCTTTAGGGTTTTTATTGACTTCATTTTTTAATAGTTTTCTATAGTATTCATCATCATACCAATCTTGAGTCCATTCCCAAACATTACCAGCCATGTCATATAGCCCATATTTGTTAGGCAGATAAGATTTTACTGGAGAAGATCTTTCAAAACCATCTTCTTTAGTATTTGAAGTTGGGAAAACACCTTGCCAAGTATTTGCTTTTGAATTTAAAACTGTAGTATCATTTCCCCAAGTAAATATCACATCATTTTGTCCTGCTTTTGCAGCATATTCCCATTCCGCTTCTGTTGGTAAACGTCTTCCTGCCCATTTGCAATATGCTAAAGCGTCTTCGTATGAAACATGCACTACTGGATGATTTTCCTTTCCTTCAATTGTACTCTCTTTACCTTCAGGATGCTTCCAATTAGTACCTATTTTCCATTGCCACCATTGTGAAAAGTCATTTAAATTTGTTACTTGTTTGTGTTTGCAATGAAAAGATAAAGATCCTGGCTGTAAAATTGAATCATGTGGTTTTTCCACATCTGCTGGTAATTGTTTTTTTAATTCTTCCCAATCAACTGCTCTTTCTGCAACAGTAATATAACCTGATTCTTTAATAAACTTTGAGAATTCTGCATTTGTAACTTCTGTTATATCTATAAAAAAACCATCAAGAGTTACATTATGCTGAGGTTTTTCATCTTTTCTTGCTGAATTGTCATTATCAGTTGCACCTCTTAAAAATGTTCCGCCAGAAATCCAAACCATACCTTCAGGAACTTTTATAGTATTTGTTTTGTTTTTAAATTTATTACAAGCGCTGAACGCGAATAAAAAACATGTGAATACTGTAAATATTGGAATACTTTTTTTAGTCATTTTTAATTTTTTGATAATAAGTTAATAGCTTTATATGCTGGAGTTGGTTTAAAATCTGAATCATAAATAGAGTGAAATGCTCCTTCTTTCCCTTTTTTTGTTCGAACAGCCATATCCCAAAAATTCAATGTTACAACCCCAGATTTGATTTTCTCTCTTAAAATATTTACAATTTTTGCATAGATTTCTGCTTGTTTTTGATATTCTTCTGACAATTTATTATTGTCTTTAACAAAGTAGTCTAGTTCAGTAATATGGAATTCTAAGTTATTTTTATGAGCCCAGTCTATTAAGTCAGAAAGCTTTCTTAGTTCTTCATCTGTGTTTTCTAAAATAGCTTTAGTCGAAGCACTCAGTCCAATATGAGCTTGCCAACCAATACCATCAACCCGATACCCTTTAGAACGAATATAAAGTATGGTTTCCTTGACTTTATCCCACATGAAACTTTCCATACCTGCATTATGGTTGTAAACTAACTTGATATTTGTAGCGTATTTTGTTGCAATTTCAAAAGCTTTTAATATGTATAGTGGACATCCATTATCATCTAATCCTATTTTTAGCCAAGGGTTCTCCCATTTATTAGTGCCTTTTTTTGGTCCAAACCACTTTCCGTTTGGAAGTATAGTTTCATTTACCACATCCATCCATTTTACTGTAGGTTCTTTATTAAATTTTTTGGCAAATGCTGTTGTAAATTCAATCATATTTGTTTCCAATTCTTCAATAGTTCTATGGTCTTCTTTTGCCCATTTCGATGCCTGAGGAGAGATAGGTCCATGCAAACGCACTTGTAAATTGTGTTTTTTAGAAAAAGTGATGAAATCATCTATTTGTTGCCAATTCCAAACAGTTGGCTTTGGATGAACTCTTGACTGTTTTGCTGCGTTTGCAGGCGTTAAATAGTTAAAGTCTTTTAAAAAAAGTTTTTCTTTAATAGTGTTTAGCTCTGTGTAATTTAAAGTAGCACCGACAATTAAATTAGAAGAATCCTTAGATTGAGTGTAAGCTTTAAAATTTAGCAATAAAAATAATAAAAACAGCTTTATGAATAATTTCATTCCTTAATTTTAAAATAGTTTTAGTTATTATTTAGTTCACTCATTTTCCTCTTTTCTAATTTATTAATCTGAGCAATTTCAATCTTTGAAAATATTTTTGAAAGCTTATTTCTAGTCTCT
>CAJXUO010000040.1 GCA_913061425.1 uncultured Lutibacter sp. | reverse complement strand
GAGATGAGGGTTTGTTTACAGAAACAACACCATACGCTCCAAATAGCCCTTATAGTGCGTCAAAAGCATCTTCAGACTTTATTGTAAGAAGTTATTTTTACACCTATGGACTGGAAGTTATTACAACCAATTGCTCTAATAACTATGGGCCAAAGCAACATGACGAGAAGCTGATTCCTACAATTATTAGAAAAGCTGTTTCTGGAGAAAAAATTCCAATATATGGAGATGGGAAAAATATTAGAGATTGGCTATACGTTTTAGACCATTGTAAAGGAATAGAATTGGTTTATAAAAACGGAAGAACATCTGAAACCTACAACATTGGGGGAAGAAATGAGAGAAATAATCTATATATTGCAACAACAATTTGTGAAATATTAGATAGGATTAAGCCAAAATCAGATTCGTATAAAGATCAAATATCCTTTGTGACCGACAGACCTGGACACGACTTTAGATATGCAATCGACGCTTCTAAAATAGAAAATGAATTGGGCTGGAAGGCGGAAGAAAATTTTGAGTCTGGAATTGAAAAAACAATACATTGGTATTTAAAAAAATATAATAATTAATGAAGGGAATAATACTTGCAGGAGGTTCAGGAACAAGGCTATATCCATTAACATTAGCCGTAAGTAAGCAATTAATGCCTGTTTACGATAAGCCAATGATTTATTATCCACTTTCAACATTAATGAGTGCTGGAATTCGGGAAATATTAGTTATTTCTACACCTCATGATTTACCATTATTTGAAAAATTATTGGGAGATGGAAAAAAGTTTGGTTGTGAATTTCAATATGCTATTCAAGAAGATCCAAATGGCTTAGCAGAAGCTTTTATTATCGGGAAAGACTTTATTGGAACCGAAAAAGTAGCATTGATTTTGGGAGATAATATTTTTTATGGTACAGGTTTAGAAGAATTACTTCAAGCAAATAATGATCCTGAGGGAGGAATTATTTACGCATACCACGTTCAAGATCCTGAAAGGTATGGGGTTGTAGATTTTAATGAAAATGGAAAGGCAATATCAATTGAAGAGAAGCCTAAAAAACCAACCTCAAATTATGCGGTTCCTGGAATTTATTTTTATGACAATTCTGTTATTGAAATAGCAGAAAACATGAAGCCGAGTCATAGAGGAGAATTAGAAATAACAGACATCAATAAAGAATATTTAAAACGAAAAAAATTAAAAGTAAGTGTTTTAGATAAAGGAATCGCTTGGCTAGATACAGGAACATTTAACTCGCTCATGCAAGCATCTCAATTTGTCCAAGTAATTGAAGAGCGCCAAGGTTTAAAAATTGGAGCGATTGAAGAAGTGGCTTATAGAATGGGTTTTATTACTGATGTTCAATTAAAAAAATTAGCAGAACCATTGATTAAAAGTGGTTACGGAAAACATTTATTAAGTATTTTAAGTGAATAAAATGAAGGTGACAGAAACAAAACTACAAGGATGCTATATTATTGAATCTACAGTTTTTGAAGATAATCGAGGCTGTTTTTACGAATCTTTTAATGCAGCTAGTTTTTTAAAGCACACAAATCAAAAAGTTAATTTTGTTCAAGACAATGAGTCTTATTCTACCAAAGGAGTTTTAAGAGGACTGCATTATCAAAGAGGTGAATATGCACAGGCAAAATTAGTGAGAGTTTCAGAAGGCACGGTATTAGATATAGTTGTGGATATTAGAAAAGAATCTAAGACTTTTGGAGAGCACTTTTCTATAGAATTATCATCAGAAAACAAAAAACAATTATTTATTCCAAGAGGTTTTGCTCATGGTTTTATTGTGCTTAGTGAATCGGCCACTTTTTTTTATAAGTGTGATAATTACTACAATAAAGAATCTGAAGGAGGGATTATTTACAATGATACATTACTTCAAATTGATTGGAAATTAGAGGTGAGTGAAGTTGTGATTTCTGAAAAAGACACACAACTCCCAACATTTGAAAATTGCTTATTATGAAGACTGTTTTAGTAACAGGAGGCGACGGTCAATTAGCAACTTGCATGAAGCGAGTTGTTGAAAAAGTTGAAAATTTAAAGTTTATATTTAAGAACGCTACTGATTTAGATATAACGGATAAAAAACTAGTTACTTTATATTTTACTGAAAACTCAATTGATTATTGCGTTAATTCTGCTGCTTATACGGCAGTTGATACTGCAGAATCAAATTCAGAATTGGCTTTTAAAATAAATTCAGAGGCTGTAAAAAATTTAGCAGAAATTTGTAAAGAAAATCAGTCGATTTTAATTCATATTTCTACTGACTTTGTATTTGATGGAAGCAATGACCAACCCTATAAAGAATCAGATATTCCAAATCCAAAAAGTATTTATGGAGCCTCTAAATTACAGGGAGAGAAAGAAATTCAATTAATTTTAAAAGAGCATTTTATTTTAAGAACTTCATGGCTATATTCAGAATTTGGAAATAATTTCACAAAAACAATGCTCAAACTATCTGAAGAAAGAGATAGTTTAAGTGTTGTAAATGATCAAATTGGAACTCCAACGTATGCTGTAGATTTGGCAAATGTGGTGTTAAAAATAATTAAGGAAAGTTCAAGAGATTTTGGTTTATACCATTACTCAAACAAAGGGAGTATTAGCTGGTATGACTTTGCGAAAGAAATTTTTAAGCAAAGAGATATAAAAATCGATTTAAAACCAATTTTAACGAAAGAATATCCTACACCTGCAAAAAGACCTGCTTATAGCGTTTTAGACACCACTAAAATTAAAGACACTTTTCAAATTGAAATTCCAAATTGGAAAGAAAGTTTAGGGGTAGCGTTAAATAAACTTTAAAAACGCTTATATTTAAAGTATAGAATACATGAAAAGATTCATAAAAAATAAGGTTTCTGTTGTTTTGCTTTTGTCGGCAATACTCATTTCTTTTTCTTATAAATCAGATTTTTTTGAAATAGCCAAACAAATTGAAATCTATACAACCTTATTTAAAGAATTAAACCTGTATTATATTGATGAAATAAATCCTGCAGAAATTACAGGTAGAGCCATAAATAATGTGCTTCAAAATCTAGATCCATATACTCGTTTCTATGACGAACAAGGCGTTGAAAATGCAAAAATTAGTGCAGAAGGAAGGTATGGAGGGATTGGCGCATCAATTGTATATAAGAAAGGGAATTTAAAAATAAGAGAAATTTTTAAAGAGTATCCGGCACATAAATCAGGGTTAAAAGTAGGAGATGAAATTTTTAAAATTGACAATACAATTTTAAAAGACCAAACTGAAGAAATTGTTAGAGGCATGCTCAAGGGCTTGCCAAATTCTGTCATTAAAATTAAAGTCAAAAGACAAAATCAAGAATTAGATTTTAATATAACAAGAGAGACAATTGAAATAAACCCTGTGCCATTTTATAAAATGATAGATGATGAGGTTGGTTATATTGCTTTTGCCAAGTTTAATAAAAAAGCTTCATCAGAAGTAAAAAGTGCATTTGAAGATTTGAAGTCTCAAGGGATGAAAAAATTAATAATTGACGTAAGACAGAATCCTGGAGGTTTACTTGGCGAAGCTATAAATATTGTTAATTTCTTTATTCCAAAAAACAAAGTTGTTGTTACTACACGTGCAAAACTAGACAAGTTTAGCAGTACATATAAAACGAGAAAAGCGCCATTGGATACTGAAATTCCTATTTCAATTCTTATTGACGAGCGTTCAGCCTCTGCGTCAGAAATTTTAGCAGGAGCACTACAAGATTACGACAGAGCAATCATATTAGGAGAGCGTTCGTTTGGAAAAGGATTGGTTCAGCGAAGCAGAAAATTACCTTACGGAACTCAATTAAAACTAACCATTTCTAAATATTATACGCCAAGTGGCCGTTGTATTCAAGAGTTAGATTATTCAAATAGAGATTTAGAAACAGGAATAGTGCCGAAATTTTCAAACGGAAAAGGGCATAAATTTACCACTCAAAACGGAAGGGAAGTGTATGATGGAGGAGGGATAACTCCAGATGTAATTATTGAAAAACCTAAAAAAACAGTAGCAACAATGAGACTTTTATCTTCTGATGCCTTTGTTGACTATGCTGCCGCTTATTATTATAAAAACCCAGCAGTTATTGATGCAAATACATTTCAATTAGACGATAAAGAGTACCTGTATTTAAAAGAATTTTTAAAAAATAACGCTGATAAATTTGAATTAAAATCTGAAATAGAATTAAAAAAAATAGTAGCATCTATTCAGGAAAAAAATATAGATATTACTTCAGCATCACAAAATTTATTAAAGGAACTACATTCTAAAAAATTAAAGTCATTAGACATAAACAAAGCGGAGATTTTAGAAAAATTAACCTCTAAAATTGTGAATTTATACCATTTTAAAGAAGGTGAGTATCAGCAGAAATTAAATTTTGATAGTGTTATTAAAGAATCAAAAATAATTTTGATAAACGAAAAGAGATACTCGAGTCTTTTGAATTAGAATAATTAATGAATAAAACGTATCTTTGTAAGCTATATTAGCCTATGAAAAAACTAAAAAAAAGAACAAGATCTCAAGAGTCGTCGGCTGCAATTGAAAAATTGTATATCTCAATGCGTCACTTGTTTAGTAGAGGTTTTTACAAACCTATGGGCGTGTCAGGAGAGGCGCTTCGAGAATCCTTACTGTCTTTACGTCCTGAAATTTACGGTTCCATTGCAGAAGAAAAAGTTGAATTAAGCGGATTAACCTATGTTATTGAAAGACTTCCTCTTGGAATAGAAGAATGTAGATTTATCAATTTAACAGCAGATGAAGGGTATATAAAATCAAAGTTTGAAGTAATTATCCCACCTAAGAGGCGTAGAAATTGTTATCGAATAGATAAAGATCAAATGAATATTGAGGTGACTCGTGGTCGCTCAGAAATCTATGATATTCTAACGCATCTAACATTTTTATTTATAGAATCACACAAGATTATGAATCGCGTTGTGATAAATGCTGAGGGGAAAATGATTCGCGAATGGGTATTACTTGAGGAAATTGTTTTGAGTAATAAAAAAGTATCACAAGAAGAGCGTGAAGTTACACTAGTACATCTTGGTAATATTTTAGGAAGAACTTTTAATGAAGTTTCTGATATTTATAATGATTTCACTACAGACTCAAACCCTGATAGATTTTTTCAATTAATTTATTGGTTAGGAAAACTTGCTATAAACGAAGTTAAAAATAATGAAAAGCGAGAAATTGCTTTCACAGCACTTTTAAGAGAAAGCATTGGACATCATGTGTACGGAGAAATTTGGGCAAATGACATCAAAAAACTACTTGACAAAGAGAATTTAATAGGCAGGCCTATTCATATTATTAGTGCTAATATGCACAGTGTAATGAATTCAATTTATGCTCCACAAGTCTTAAAAGAACACGTAAAAGAGAACGATGCTATTGCGCTTTTTGAATTACTTAGTGAAAATAAAAATGCTGATTTACGTAAGAAAGTAAAAATTCACGCATCAAAAAACGGTTTATATTATCTTGAAGATACATCTGGAACAAATATTAATGTTCAAATTATCGATACTGAAAAAATCGATTTAACTAAAACCATATATAACACCAGTTCTAAAGGAGCGGAAAGCCCTGTAATCGTTGTAATGGATTATGCTTTTGGAGAACAGGCTTATGAAACAATGGATGAGCTTCTAAAGCCATACTATTGTACAAAAGATAAAATTCACTACTTAAATGTTGAGTCTATTTCTATTATGGGGAAAGCTGGGATTTTAGAAGGGGGAAAAGGAGATATTATGATTCCTTCTTCACATATATTTGAGGGTACTGCTGATAATTATCCATTTGAGAATGAGTTGAAAAAAGAAGACCTAGAAGGAATGGGTGTTGAAGTTTTTGAAGGAGGAATGGTTTCTGTACTTGGAACATCTCTACAAAATAAAGACATACTTGAGTTTTTCCATGATTCTACATGGAAAGTAATCGGTTTAGAGATGGAAGGTGCTCATTATCAAAAAGCGATACAAGCTGCATCAAAAATCAGAGGGAATATCTCTAAAAATGTCAAGGTTAGGTATGCATACTATGCTTCAGACAACCCATTAGAAACAGGGAGTACACTTGCATCAGGTGGACTTGGTACAACAGGAGTTAGACCAACATATATAATAACACAAAAGATATTAGAACAAATATTTATAAATTAAAACTATGAGCGATAAAGAGTATAAAAACCGAATTACTGTTAAAGAAGAGGAGATTGATTTAGTAAAGTTATTTTCTTTAATAGGGAATGTGTTTACAGATTTCTTCAATTTTTTAGGAAAAATAATTAAAGGGATATTTCATTATTTAATTCTATTTTTAATTTTTATAAGACAGCATATTTTAAAGCTTGTAATTGCAATAGTTTTAGGAGCTATTGTTGGAACTTTTGTAGATAAATTATCAGCTAAAAAATATTCATATGATATGATTATTCAGCCAAATTATAATTCAATTGATCAAATTTTTGAGTTACAAGAATATTATAACACATTAATCATGAATGCTGACACATTAGCATTAGCTAAAGAATTTAAAATTTCTAAATCAGCAGCCGCAAAATTATATAGTTTTTCTTTAACACCACATGAATCTGAAAAAGAACAAATATTAGCATTTAATGCATTTTTGCAAAAAACAGACTCATTAGTACATAAGCATTTCACATTTCAAGATTTTAAGGGTTTTGGTACATCCAAGTATGATTCAGAGTTTTATATTTATAGAGTTGAATCCTATAGTTATAAATTAACCTCTCTTGAAGAACCAGTAATTGCTGATATTGAAAAAAACAAATATTTACAAAGAAGAAAAAGAATCCAACTACAAAACTTAAAATTAGATTCAATTGCCACAGTCGAATCAATAGTTGAATTAGACTCTTTAAGGTCGTTATACAAAAAAGTTACTTTACTTGAAGTTGAAAATCAAAAATCAACAACAAGCACAAGCACCTATATTGATTTTTCTAAAGATGACACTCAAAATAATAATGATATTAAATTTTTTGAGGTATCTAAAAGTTTAAAAAATGATTTAATAGAAATTGAATTACAAAAAGAAACAAGTGAAAACATTGTTAATGTTATTACTTCATTTAGCCCAACAGGAAAAAATAGATATAGTTTTTATAGTTCAAAAGCGTTTCAAATCTCTATTCTATTTGGAGGTTTAGTGTTGATTATTACTCTTTTAATTGCAATAAATAACTATCTTATACAATACAGAAAAGCCTGATGGGACATTGAGAAAATTATCAGATGTTACAAAACTTAATAAATTAGGTTGGAATCATGCTGTAGAATTAGAAAATGGAATTAAAAAAGTATACGATTGGTATGTTAAAAATAAATAAAGAATTAGAAATTGCAATTAAAGCTTCTTTGGAGGCTGGTAAAGTAATAATGCAAGTTTACAACACAGCCTTTGATGTTGAAATAAAAGATGATAAATCTCCTTTAACCGAAGCAGATAAAAAAGCCAATCATATTATAAATTCCTACTTGATACCAACAAAAACACCTATAATAAGTGAGGAAAATAAGCAAACTGACTATTCAATTAGAAAAGATTGGAATAAATGCTGGATTGTTGATCCTGTAGATGGAACTAAAGAATTCATCAAAAGAAATGGTGAGTTTACAGTAAACATTGCGTTAGTTAAGAATGGAAAACCAGTTTTAGGAGTAATTTATGTTCCTGTAGTAAAAACTATTTATTTTGCGGATGTTGAAAAACTTAAAGGATATAAAGTTGAATTAGATTCACATGAAACCTCAGTAAAGGAAATACTTGATAAGTGTTCACCTCTTTTTCCGAAAGGAGAAAACCCAAATCCTGTTGAAGTGGTTGGGAGCCGTTCTCATATGAGTCAAGAAACTTTAGATTATGTTGAAGCTATAAAAAATCAAGGGAAAGAGGTTGAAATAGTTTCTAAAGGAAGTTCGCTTAAGTTTTGTTTAGTTGCTGAAGGAAATGCAGATGTATATCCAAGATTTGCTCCAACAATGGAATGGGATACAGCTGCAGGACAAGCAATTTGTAATGCTGTAGGAATTGAAGTTATTTCTCAAGAAACAAGCAAGTCACTTTTATACAATAAAGAAAATCTATTGAACCCATGGTTTTTAGTAGGCCAAAAAAATAATTAAGGTTAATTGAAAAAAACATTAATATATATAATTGGTGCAGGAAGAAGCGGAACCACAATTTTAGACATTGTTCTAGGGAATGGATATGGATCCATAAGTTTGGGTGAAATCAACAGATTTTTTAAGAGAAATGGTGTGCCCTGTCTCTTATACACATCTCCGAGCCCACGAGACCTCTCTAC
>CAJXUO010000039.1 GCA_913061425.1 uncultured Lutibacter sp. | reverse complement strand
GGAGACGAGAAACTTCCTGATTTTTCGACAATGATTATCGTTTCAATTTTTGCACTTATTGCAAACGGAATTTGTCTTTACATTTTACAAAAGTCAAAAAGCAAAGAAGAGGCACACATGAAAGCGAGTATGATTTTTACTTCGAATGACGTGATTATAAATTTAGGAGTAATAATCGCAGGAATTTCGGTAAATTGGTTGAGTTCAAATAAACCTGATTTGATTATAGGAACAATCGTTTTTGTTTTGGTAATTCAAGGTGCATTTCGGATATTAAAAGTAAGTGAATGAAAAAAGCATACAACACCGTATAAAATTAATTGCTTGGTAAAAGCCTATTTATGAATTAACTTCGTTGAACCTAAAGGTTTGTTTGCCTTCGCAGGAATGACATTGCCAACTTATGGTTTTCAAACTTTTACTATCTAAAAAATCATTCGTTTTAGAAAAATGTTTGTTTCCAAACCAATAACCTCTATTAGCACTCAAAGGAGAAGGATGACCTGTTTCTAAAACATGATGCTTGTTCGCATCAATTTTCTTTCCTTTTTTCTTTGCAAATCCTCCCCAAAGCAAGAAAACAACATCTTGCTTGTTATCAGAAATATATTGAATAATAGCATCTGTAAATTGCTCCCAACCTTTCTTTTGATGACTTCCTGCTTCATGCGCTCTTACTGACAACGTTGCATTTAGCAATAGAACTCCCTGTGCAGCCCACGATTCTAAATTACCACTTTCAGGAATTGGTTTTCCCAAATCACTCTGTAGTTCTTTGAATATGTTTTTAAGTGATGGTGGATGCTTCATTCCATCATTTACCGAAAAACACAAGCCATTTGCTTGTCTAATATCGTGATATGGATCTTGACCTATAATAACGACTTTCAAATCGTTAAAAGAACAGTAATTAAATGCAGAAAAAAGCTGCTCTTTCGTAGGGAAACATTGGTGATTATCATATTCAGAATTTACAAATTTTTCCAATTCTTTGAAATAGTTTGTATCAAACTCTTGTTCAAAAATTTCGCTCCAGCTTTCTGGTGTGTTTAAGTTCATATAATTACAAGAATTATTAAGAGTATGTTCTAAATTTTCTTTTATTTTTACATCCGATTCAAAGATACAATTTTGGCAATAACAATATCAGAAAAAACATTAAGTGATTTAGAATTCGGTACTATAATAGATCGAATTCAGGCTTTTTGTATTTCATCTTTGGGGAGAGAGTCAGTAAAAAACATCAAACCTTTTTCTGATAAAAAACAATTACTTTCTGAATTAAAGAAAGTTGATGAATATTTAACTTCATTTCAAAATGATAATAGAGTGCCAAATCATTCTTTTGACACTCTTTCAAAAGAAATAAGTTTACTAGAAATTGAAAATAGTTATCTAACTCCTGAGAGTTTTTTAAAAGTTCAAAATGTTGCAGAAACTGCAAATGAGATCTTAAAATTCTTTAAGAATTTTAAGGAGATTTATCCAATCTTATTTGAGCATTCTCAAGAAGTTGAATTCACCACAATAGTTATTGATTATATCAAAAAAATCATCACTCCTTTTGCTGAAGTTGATGATAAAGCATCACTTAATTTAAAGTCGATTCGGAAAGATATTTCATATACTCGAAATCAAATAAACGAGAGTTTTAACAGAGCGTTAAGTAAATTTCATAGTTCAGGATACTTAGATGATATTAGAGAATCTATTGTAGACAATCAGCGTGTACTTGCAGTGATACCAATGCATAAGAGAAAAGTTAAAGGTTCTATGTTAGGTACCTCAAAGACTGGAAGTATTACTTTTATTGCTCCTCAAGCCACTTTACAATATACTCGAGAATTAGAAAATTTGTTGTTTGAAGAAAAACAAGAAGTAATTTTAATTCTTAAAACATTGACAGATGAATTAAGGCCTTTTCAGTCTTTAATTATTATGTATCAAGACTATCTTGCGCAACTGGATTTGATTGGAGCAAAAGCAAAATACGGGAATCATATCAATGCTATCTTACCAAAGATATCTACTGATAAAAAAATACTATTAAAGGATGCCTATCACCCTATTCTACTTGAAAAAAATAAAGAAAATAATTTAAAAACAATTCCGCAGAGCATAGAGTTAAATGAGAAACAACAAATCATTGTTATTTCTGGACCTAATGCTGGAGGAAAAAGTATCACTTTAAAAACGATTGGCTTATTACAGGTAATGATTCAAAGTGGAATTCTAATTCCTGTAAGTGAAAAAAGTACAATCTCAATTTTTGATAGAATTCTAACAGACATTGGAGATAATCAATCTATTGAAAATCAATTAAGCACATACAGTTACCGCTTAAAAAATATGCGTCAGTTTTTAAAGAAGTGTAATTCAAACACTCTTTTTTTAATTGATGAATTTGGAACTGGTTCTGATCCTGAATTAGGTGGTGCTTTAGCAGAAATTTTCTTAGAAGAGTTTTATGAGAAAAAAGCATTTGGAATTATCACAACACATTATGCAAATCTAAAGGTTCTTGCAGACGAATTAGAGAATGTTGTGAATGCAAACATGCAGTTTGATGAACGTACACTAGAACCTCTTTTTAATTTACACATAGGACAAGCTGGAAGTTCTTTTACTTTTGAAGTTGCTCAAAAAAATGGGATTCCATTTAGTTTAATAAATAGGGCAAAGAAGAAAGTAGATGGTGAAAAAATACGTTTAGACAAAACTATTTCTAAACTTCAAAAAGAGAGAAACAAACTACAGAAAAACTCTGAAAATCTTGAAAAAGAGCAAACTATAGCAAAAGAGCATTCAGAAAACTTGAATGAAAAACATGATAAAGTTCAAAAAAAACTAGAACTTTTTCAAGAGTTATATGATACTAATCAAAGAATGTTGATTACTGGAAGAAAGGTAAATGAACTTGTAAATAAGTACTTCCAAACAAATAACAAAAAAGAAATGATGTCCGAATTTTTAAAATGGGCAACGATAGAAAAAACAAAATACCTAAAGAAGAATCCTCCTGAAAAGAAGACGAAAACTGAAAAAAAACAAGTTAAGGTAGTCGCTAAAGAAAAGAAGGAGAAATTTGAGAAAATAGAAAAAGAGATTCTTGTTAAAGTTGAGGAAGTTAGAGAAGTAAAAAAAGAAATTGCAAAAAAAAAAGCGAAAGTAAAAGCAGATTACATTTTCAAAATAAACGATAAGGTTCGATTATTAGATGGAACATCTACTGGAACTATTGAAAAAATTGAAAAAAAAATAGCAACAATCAACTATGGTTTTTTAACAACCAAGGCTAATATTAGTAAGTTAGAAATAGTACAAGCAGCAAAGTAAGATTACTTTACTAATCTTGATAACGTTTCATTTCCCTGTCATAAAAAGCACTTGCTTCTTCTATTAATCCAGCAACTTCAATTGCCAATTCATCTTCATCATTTCTTTCTAGTGATTCAAACCATTCTATTTCATCATCAACCAAATTGATAATAAAACGTGGATATTCAGTATGAATTACAAAAATTGCATCTTGATGATCTGTATTGTCTCCCATTAAAAAATTAGGTAGTTCCATGCTTCTCTAAAATTAATTTATTTGTTAAATAGTTAAATCGTATCGATAATAATATTGCTGCTGATGTTAAACCTGCTAATAATCCTAGCCAAATTCCAAAACTTGCATAACTCTCTTCTTTTCCTAAATAATAACTTACAGGAAAACCTATCAACCAATAAGATACAAATGTAATCAAAGTTGGAATCTTTACATCTTGTAATCCTCGTAAAGCTCCTAAAACAACAACTTGTATTCCATCCGAAATTTGAAATATTGCTGCAGCCAACAATAATTTTGATGCAATTGATATTAACTCTGTATTGTCTGCAAAGTTAGCAGCATCATTTAAATCTACATAAAAGGTTGGTAATATTGAATTCAAAATCCAGAAACAAGCTGCAAAAATAGTAGACAAAATTAAGGTTAGTAAAAATATTGAAAACGCTATACGTCTCAACTCTTTAAAGTTTTTTAATCCCTTTTGATTTCCAACTCTAACCGTTGCTGCAACACCCATTCCCATAGCAACCATAAATGTCATTGATGACAAGTTCAATGCTATTTGATTTGCTGCTTGTGGGTTTTTACCAAGTGTCCCGCTTAACCAAATGGCACTTGTAAAGATGGCAACTTCAAAAAACATTTGCATAGCTCCAGGAAATCCTAAACTCAATATTTTTTTAATGACTACACCGTCTAACACAAAGAATTTAATATTGGTAACCAACGCTTTAGATTTTTCTTTTCCTCGTAATAGCCACCATAAATACAGTAGCATTACAAACCTTGAAATCAAGGTTCCATAAGCAGCACCTACAATTCCTAATTCAGGAAAACCAAATTTACCGAAGATTAAGACGTAGTTTAAAATAACATTTACAACGTTTGCAATTAAGGTTGCATACATTGGATAACGTGTCATTGACAAACCATCTGCAAACTGTTTAAAACCTTGAAAAACGATGAGTGGAAATAATGAAAACGCTACTAAATTTAAATATGGAATTGCCAATTGAACAACCTCTTCTGGTTGATCCAAATAATACATCAATGGCTTTGCTAATAGTACTGCAAGAAATAATACGATTCCTAATGCTGTACATAAAAATAGGCCGTTTTTAAAAGTTGCTTTCGCTTTTACAGCATTATTTCCTGTATCTGCTTCTGCAGTTAAAGAGGTAATTGCAGTAGAAAAACCAATTCCTAATGACATTGCAATAAATACAAAACTGTTACCTAAAGAAACTGCTGCTAATTCAGCAGATCCTAATTGACCAACCATAATATTATCAACCAAACCAACAAAAGTATGTCCCAACATCCCCATAATAACAGGCGCTGAAAGTTTTAAATTGGTTTTAAATTCTGATGTGTAATTACTAAGATTCAATGGTTAATTCATTTGAATTTTCGAAGTTACAATTCTCTAATTGTTTTCTAATAAAAAAGATTAGAATATTGAAAACTTGTTTGGTTTTAAGAATACGTAATTAACTCACTTTTTTCTTCCAAGTAATTTTCACTTCTTTTCCATGTCCAGACATAAGACCAGCAATAACTCTAGTGTTCGGAAACTGTTCGAGAATTATCTTAATAACTACCGTAATTGGTATAGATAGTATCAATCCAGGAACTCCCCAAATATATCCCCAAAGCATCAACATAATTAAAACTGTAATAATGTTTAACGAAAAGGTTTTTCCCATAAATACAGGCTCTAAAATCCCTCCCATAATAACTTGAACTAAGGTAATAGCAAGAATAAAAAGTAATAATGTACTTGATGGGTCTATTTCTACAAAAGCAAATAAAGACAATATTAAGACAGAAATAACCGAACCAATCATTTGTACAAAGTTGATTAAAAATGCAAATAACCCCCAAAAAATAGGAAAACTAATATCAAAATATAAACATGCAAGACTAAAACCAATTCCAGTAAATAGACTCACTAAAAATTTAACTTTAACAAACTTAATGATATCTTTTTCTATTTTTATAAATGTTTTTATTGATGAATACTTACTATTAAAAATAGTTGTGCTCATCATTCTTTCAAAATTTATTGACTCAGAAAGCAATAGAACAACAAAAAAAGCAGTCATTAAAGTCATTGAGAGTGTCTGTTTTATAAAATTAAATGTAGACCCAAAACTCTCTAAAATATTATCACTTTGGAAGTAATATTTTATCACACTTTCATTTTCCAATCTTTCTATTCCAAAAACGTCTTCTATAGAAACAATTAAGTCAATGAGTTTCGTTTCTGCCTTTTCAAAAAACATACTATCGCTAGAAAGTATTTCATTACTAGACAGTTGTACCAACTCTCCTCCCAGCCTCAAAAACCCTAAAACAACTAAAACTACAATAAAAACACTTATAGGTTTAGGTACTTTTATCATCGATAATAATCTCATTATTGGTGTCAATAACAACGCAATAAACATTGATAAAATAAGCGGAATGAATATAAAAGAGAGTAATTTTAGCAGGTAAAAAATCAGCGGAATAACAATAATCAACAACAATTTATTCGTTGTTTTCAAGTCTTTTATAGCGTTTTCTTCTTTCATAACTTTTGGAGTTAACTCTTTTATAACAATTGACTAAATTACAACTCTTAACTTATTATAAACATAAAAAAGATTGGATTGTTAAAAATATTTAAATTTATATTTATATAAATTAAACTAAGTACCACCATCATAGTAATCCTAAATTACTAAGGGTTAAATCCAAAAGTATAAAATATTAATTTCTCTCCCTCAATATTTCCTCAATATCAGTCAGATTAAAACCTTTGGCTTTTAATAAAATTAAATAGTGGTATAGTAGATCTGCGGCTTCGTTTTTAAATAAATTAGCATTGTCATCTTTGGCTTCTATCACCAATTCAACTGCTTCTTCGCCTACCTTCTGTGCTACTTTATTAATTCCCCTTTTGAATAACTGATTGGTATATGACTCCTCATCATTTTCATCAATTCGCTGATGAATTATTTGTTCTAATTCGTATAAAAACCCTTTAGAAGTTTCATCATTAAAACAACTCGTTGAACCTGTATGACATGTTGGTCCTTTTGGAACTGCTTTAATTAAAATAGTGTCATTGTCACAGTCAATCTGAATGTCTTTTACGGCTAAAAAATTACCAGACTCCTCCCCTTTTGTCCACAATCTATTTTTACTTCGGCTGAAAAAAGTAACTCTATTTTCTTTGCTCGTTTTAGTATATGCTTCTTCATTCATATAACCAAGCATTAATACTTGTAACGTATTTACATTCTGTATAATTACTGGAACGAGTCCAACTCCTTTTGTAAAATCTATTGTTTTCATGTGTGTTATTTTTATTGTTTTTTCACTTCGACTCCGCTCAGTGACCATAACTCAGCACAATTACTCCAATATAGTTTATATTGAGTCGGTTACTGAGCGGAGTCGAAGTATTATTTTCTAATTGGTATATTTTGTTTTATCAAATATTCTTTTAATTCAGGAATTGGTATTTCTCCATAATGAAAAATACTCGCTGCAAGTCCTGCGCTTATAGTCGTATTTTTAAATAAATCTACAAAATGGTCCTTTGAACCAGCGCCTCCTGAAGCAATCACAGGAATATTAATTGAATTACTCACACTACTAGTTATATCTAATGCAAAACCGCTCTTAGTTCCGTCATTATTCATAGACGTAAGCAATATTTCTCCTGCTCCTAACCCTTCAACTTCTTTTACCCATTCCAATGTTTTTAAAGGTGTAATCGTTCTTCCTCCATGCACAAAAACCATCCAATCCTTTTCTATCAACTTTGTATCAATTGCAACAACAATACATTGTGATCCAAATTTATCAGCAATCTCTTTAATCAATTTTGGATTCTTTACTGCTGACGAATTCACACTAACTTTGTCTGCTCCTGCTTTTATCAATCTTGCAGCGTCTTCCAGCGAGTTGATTCCACCACCTACTGTAAACGGAATATTAATTTCTTCAGCAATTTTTTTAACCAATTCTATTAGCGTTGCACGTTTTTCTATAGTTGCTGTTATATCTAAGAAAACCAATTCATCTGCTCCTTGTTGCACATATGTTTTAGCCAACTCTATCGGATCACCAGCATCTTGAATATCAACAAAATTTACACCTTTTACGGTTCTTCCATCTTTGATATCTAAACACGGAATAATTCTTTTCTTTAGCATAATTTCTGCAATTCTTTAAGTGAAATATTCCCTTCATAAATCGCCTTGCCTAGAATTGCTCCTTCACAGCCCATTTCTTTTAGTAATAGTAAATCATCCATACTAGAAACACCGCCACTTGCAATCAAGTTTACTTTCGTTTCTTTAAGTATCTCTTTGTACAAATCGTTAGAAGTTCCTTGCAGCATACCATCTTTAGCAATATCAGTACAGATTACATATAATATTCCTTTTTCTTGGTATGACTTAATAAAATCTAATACATCTAGATCTGATTCTTTTAACCAACCATTCGTAGCAATTTTTCTGTTATTACAGTCTGCTCCTAAAATGATTTTTTCGCTTCCGTAATTTAAAATCCATTGTTCAAAAAGTTTAGAATTATTGGCTGCTATGCTTCCACCTGTAATCTGTGATGCACCACATTCAAATGCTATTTCTAGGTCTTTATCTAACTTTAATCCCCCTCCAAAATCTATTTTTAGGTTTGTTTTAGAGGCTATCAATTCTAATATTTTATGGTTTATAATTTGTTTTGATTTTGCGCCATCTAAATCTACCAAATGCAAATATTGAATTCCGTTAGCCTCAAATTCCTTAGCAACTTCAAGCGGATTTTCATTGTATATTATTTTTGTGTTATAATCTCCTTTTGAGAGTCTCACACATTTACCATCT
>CAJXUO010000038.1 GCA_913061425.1 uncultured Lutibacter sp. | reverse complement strand
TATAATATCTGGAGTAACAACCAATGATGCCATATGATCTCCACCTATTTTATCTGGCATTATCACATTATCTGCACCTGCAATTTTTAATTTTTTATAAGATGATTCTTCTGAAGCACGGCTAATAATAGTTAAGTTTTTATTCAGCTGTCTTGCAGATAAAACTATAAATAGATTATCGGCATCAGAAGGTAAAGCAACTATTAAATTTTTCGCATTTTGGATTCCAGATTTTTCAAGAACATCATCATCAGTAGCATCACCTAATACAACTAAGTTATTTTCTTTTTCAAGATGCAATGCATTCTCACTATCCATTTCTACAACAACAATTTGCTGATTAAATTTTCGCAATTTCATCAAAGCTTGCTTCCCATTTCTACCGTAACCACAAACAACTGTGTGGTTTTTTAATGAATCGATTTGTTTTTGCATTTTTTTCTGTTTTAATTCTTCAAAAAAAGTTCCGTTAGCAATATTCTCTGAAATCATTTTTATTATATATCCATATAACGATGCGCTCAAGAAAATTAAAAAAATTGTAAATAACTTACCTTCTGGAGTCAAAGGATGGTTTAATCCAAAGCCAACCGTAGATACGGTTATGACTGTCATATATAATGCATCTATAAAAGTATCACCAGATATTAACACATATCCTAATACACCTAATGCAATTAGAATAAAAAGTAATATTAAAGCACTAAATAATTTTTTTCTAATACTCATAAATCAAAAACTGAGCTTCGTTTTGTGTGAATTTTATCTTTCAATTTTAATATAAAAGCGAGGGTTAAATATAGACCGAAAGACAGGCCAACAGTTACAAAAGAAATATAAATAAAAAACAATCGGACATTTACGGCGCGCATTCCCAAACGATCGGCTAAACGAGAAGAAACGTGAAAACCGTGACGTTCAAAAAAGTGACGTAAAGAGTGTAAAAATGCCATTAAGAAAATTTTACTGCAAGATAGTATTTAATTTAAAACCACAACTCTGTTTAACTTCTGAAAAAAAATATTTTTATATTTTTAAAAACGAATAGCCGTGACCAATTTAACACACTCGTTTTTATGAATTTCTAAAGTTTTTTATTCGGCTTGTGTTTACTATATTTAGGCACTTAAACAATGCAACGAATCTTATACCAACAGTTAAGTAATTAAAATGAATAATGATGTAAGTATAAACCAGACTCAACTCTAATATACTTCATTAATAAATTATATTATTATGAAATTAAACTTATTATCTTGTGATGCTCAAAGACCAGATAGAAGAGCGATAGCCAAATGTATTGCCGAAATTTCACCTAATATTAATGAGTCCTTATCGAATGAACTTACAAGTATACTCTTAGAAGGAGACGCTGTAGATATTGAAGTGGAAGACAGAAACTCTGGTTCCGCTTTAAGAGCTTTGCGAAAACTAAGTATTGACTACGAAATTATAGAATAAACCTAACTACTGTCACTAATTTTTCTTAACAACTCAAAATAATCCCCTTTAAAATCATCATCAACGAAGAAAATATTTGCTAACAGTGAACTAAAAGTAATTTAATTCTATTTTTCTTGCTCTCAATAATCGGAATTTATCCAAATTCCTTATCTTTACTTAAAAAATTAGAACCACGTTTAGGAAGTCGTTTTAGTTTATAGCAAATTTCAGTTCTAAAATAATTATCAGAATATAAAGGTGTTGAATTTAAGAATTGAACAAAAAAAATAAAGGAAATAAAAATTAATATATAATATCATGGCAAAAAGTAAAGACTCAAGGAAAAATGTAAAAAAAGAATCTGCTAAAACCCCAAAAGAAAAAAAAGCGGAAAAGAGACTAAAGAAATCTAAGAAAGATTAAGTGTAATTAGATAAAAAATATTCAGATTTTAGCCATACATATCTTAATACAGTACCGCTAAATGTTATTCATCTAAAGTTGACCAATAGCGCTAAATAACTTAGTCTATACCTAAATTCTCAATTCAATTCTGTAACTTTGCGTTTTTCCATAATTTTATGTCAAAACAGCAAGAATATATAGAAGTTTTAGGTGCACGTGTACACAATCTTAAAAACATAGATGTACGAATTCCTCGCAATAAATTAGTGGTAATCACTGGTTTAAGTGGTAGTGGAAAATCTTCTTTGGCTTTTGACACTATATACGCAGAAGGTCAACGCCGTTATATAGAAACTTTCTCGGCATATGCACGTCAGTTTCTTGGAGGGCTTGAGCGTCCTGATGTAGACAAAATTGATGGCCTTTCTCCAGTGATTGCTATTGAGCAAAAAACAACAAATAAAAGTCCACGCTCAACAGTTGGAACTATTACTGAAATTTACGATTTTATGAGGTTATTATATGCACGCGCTTCAGATGCATATTCTTATAACACCAATGAAAAAATGGTCAGTTATAGTGATGCGCAAATTTTAAATCTAATCCTCGAAGATTTTGACTCAAAAAAAGTGAGTATTCTTGCGCCAGTAGTAAAGTCAAGAAAGGGGCATTATCGCGAACTTTTTGAGCAAATAGCAAAACAAGGTTTTGTGAAAGTTCGAGTAGACGGAGAAATTAAAGATATTGAAAAAGGAATGCGTTTAGATCGTTATAAAATCCATGATATAGAGATTGTAATAGATCGTATAAAAGTAGATTCAACTATAGAAAAAAGATTAAAAGAAAGTATTACAACAGCCTTATATTCTGGAAATAATATTCTAATGGTGTTGGATACAGAAAATGAAAAACCTCGCTATTTTAGTAGAGAACTCATGTGTCCTACTACTGGAATTGCATATCCAAACCCTGAACCAAATACGTTTTCGTTTAATTCACCAAAAGGCGCTTGCCAAACATGTAATGGATTAGGAAAAACAAATATTGTCAATCCTGATAAAATAATTCCTAACGATACAATATCAATCAAAAATGGTGGAATTGCACCATTAGGAGAACAAAAAAGTAGTTGGATTTTTAAACAATTAGAATTAATTGCTGAGCGTTATAAATTTAAATTAAATGATCCCATAAAATCTATTCCTAAAGAAGCCATGGACGTTATTCTAAATGGTGGAAATGACAAGTTTGAGATTGCGTCTAAAACAATGGGAATCACTCGAAACTATGAAATAGATTTTGAAGGAATTATCAATTTTATAGACAGCCAATATAAAAGTTCAGATTCTACATCTATAAAACGATGGGCTAAAGGATTTATGAACGAAGTAAATTGCCCAACGTGTGATGGTAAACGTCTTAAAAAAGAAGCTCTTTATTTTAAGTTTGCAAACAAAAATATCACTGATTTAGCACAAATGGATATTACTGAATTAGCAAAATGGTTCAGTAATGTTGACGGATCACTATCCGACAAACAAAAGATAATTTCATCAGAAATTATCAAAGAAATAAAAACAAGAATTCAATTTTTATTAGATGTTGGTTTAGAATATTTAACAATCGATAGAACCTCAAAATCACTTTCTGGTGGAGAGGCACAACGTATTCGATTGGCTACTCAAATTGGATCACAATTAGTTGGTGTACTTTATATTTTAGACGAACCAAGTATTGGATTACATCAACGAGACAATCAAAAACTGATAAATTCTTTAATAAAACTTAGAGATGTAGGAAATTCAATAATTGTTGTTGAGCATGACAAAGACATGATAGAACATGCAGATTTCGTGTTAGACATAGGTCCAGGCGCTGGACATTTTGGGGGAGAAATTGTGAGCGAAGGAACTTATGAAGATTTAAAAAAACACAAAACTCTTACTGCAGATTACTTAAATGAAACCAAGAAAATAGAGATTCCAAAAAAACGTAGAAAAGGAAATAGAAAGAAAATAGTTTTAAAAGGAGCCTCTGGAAATAATTTAAAGAATATAGATGTTGAATTTCCACTTGGAAAAATGATTTGTGTAACTGGTGTTTCAGGAAGCGGAAAATCGACCTTGATAAACGGAACTTTATACCCTATTTTAAATCATCATATATATCGTGGCGTTAAAAAACCTATGCCTTATGATTCTATAAAGGGTCTTGAACACATTGATAAAATAATTGCAATTGATCAATCACCAATTGGTCGTACACCTCGTTCAAATCCCGCAACATACACTAGTGTTTTTAGTGATATCAGAAGTATTTATGCTAAAATTCCAGAAGCATTAATTAGAGGTTATAAACCTGGACGATTTTCGTTTAATGTAAAAGGAGGTCGTTGTGAAACATGTCAAGGAGGAGGAGTTAGAGTTATAGAAATGAATTTTTTACCAGACATTGAAGTAGAATGTGAAACGTGTCAAGGAAAAAGATTTAATAGAGAAACACTTGAAATACGCTACAAAGGAAAATCAATTTCTGATGTGCTAAATATGACCATGAATGAAGGTGTTATTTTTTTTGAAAAACACCCTAAAATTTATAAAAAATTAAAAACAATTCAAGATGTTGGTCTTGGATATATAACTCTAGGTCAACAATCTACTACACTTTCTGGAGGTGAAGCTCAACGAATAAAACTAGCTTCAGAATTGTCAAAAAGAGATACAGGAAATACTTTTTATATTTTAGACGAACCTACTACAGGGCTTCATTTTGAAGACATTAGAGTTTTAATGGATGTTCTAAATAAGTTGACAGATAAAGGAAATACTGTTTTAGTCATAGAACACAATATGGATGTTATAAAATTGGCAGATCATATTATTGACATCGGAAAAGAAGGTGGTAAAAATGGTGGGACTGTACTCTGTACAGGTACTCCAGAGAAAATAATTAACAACAAAGAAAGTTATACAGCCCAATTCTTAAAAAAAGAAGTATTTTAGCATGTTGCACTAATATTCTTTTTAGGCAATTATATTAAAACATTAAATAGAAACGATTATGAATCCAAATGAAGATAGAAAAATAAAAGAAAAACTAAAGCAAAAGACTTGGAACGAAATAAAAACGAATGATTCTTGGGCCATTTTCAAAATCATGGCAGAATTTGTTGACGGATATGAAAAGTTGAGTAAAATTGGACCTTGCGTAAGTATTTTTGGTTCAGCTAGAACAAAATCTGATAACAAATATTACACGTTAGCAGAAGAAATTGCATATGATTTAACTCAACATGGTTATGGAGTTGTTACAGGTGGTGGACCAGGAATTATGGAAGCAGGAAATAAAGGTGCACATAAAGGAAAAGGGATATCAGTTGGTTTAAATATTGAATTACCATTTGAACAACATGATAATCCATATATAAGCAAAGGTAAAAGTTTAGACTTTGATTACTTTTTTGTAAGAAAAGTAATGTTTGTAAAGTACTCACAAGGATTTGTTGTAATGCCTGGAGGTTTTGGAACACTCGATGAAATGTTTGAAGCGATTACATTAATTCAAACAAAAAAAATTGGAGCATTTCCTATTATTTTAGTTGGCACAGATTTCTGGAGTGGTTTAATTGATTGGGTTAAAGACACTCTGTTAGATAAATTTGAAACGATAAGTTCAAAAGATTTAGATTTATTTTCTATTGTTGATTCTTCTGATCAAGTGATTGAAGCTATTGATACTTTCTACAAACAGTATAGCTTAAAGCCTAACTTTTAATTATAAAAATAATGAAAAAATCAATTATTTTATTGGTTTTAATGCTGATGGTGTTTTCTGAAGGATATTCTCAAACGAATATTAAAACTATGTTTTATAATTTACTGTATTACCCTTCAGGAGATCCACAAAATAGAGAAGACATTCTAAAGGATATATTAGATATATATCAGCCAGATATTTTTACGGTTTGTGAATTAGAGACTGAAGTTGGTGCAGATGAAATATTAACACAGTCGATACAATCTTCTAGGCCTAATTTTGCAAGAGCATCATTTATAAACAATCAATCTGATCAAAGTGCAGACAATCAACTAAATCAGATGGTTTATTATAATACTGATAAGTTTGTTCTAGAAAGTCAAGTAACACATATTACATATATTCGAGACATCATGCAATACACGCTATTGCTAAAAACCGTGGATCAAGCAACAAATCCAATACGTATAGAATATTTTGTTACTCATTTTAAATCTAGTGACGGAACTACAAATAAGAATATCCGTCTAGATATGGCAAATGTGTTTACTGGAGTTTTAGGTAGTTTAGATCCTGATGCTTATGTTGTCTTTTCTGGAGATTTCAATCTATACACTTCTTCTGAACCTGCATATCAAGAGATTTTAGACGTCACTAATGATATTGTGATGATTGATCCAATAAACGACAATTCTTCTTTACAAAGTTGGTCAAATGACACACCAACTTACACTGCAATGCACACACAAGCAACTAGAGTTTCTCAACAAAATGGCAATGGCGCATATAGCGGGTTAGATGATCGTTTTGATTTTTCGTTTATTTCAGAAAACTTAACTACAAGCACTGAATTATTTTATGCTGATGGCACTTACGATGCATATGGAAACAATAAGAATTGCTATAATTTAGATATTAGTGATCCAAGCTGTACAGGTACATACACACAATCTTTGAGAGACGATTTATATTTAATGAGCGATCATTTACCTGTTGTTATGGAACTATTCACTCCTCAAAACATATTAAATGTAGAAAATTATACAGCTAATTATCTTTTTAAGATTCTAGGAAGCAACCTTATAAAGAATAACGTATCTATTCTTATAAACGAGAACCTATATAATTCAAAATTAACAATTTACAATAATTTAGGTCAAATTGTGAAAGTTGTTAAAACCTCAACTACTAATGAAATAAATATCGATATCAATAATTTATCAGCTGGCTTATACGTTATAAGACCTGAGAATAGTAAAATTATAAATCCACTTAAATTTATTAAAACCAATTGAAAAGAATATTAAACCACTTTCTTATACTAACATTCTTTTTTATTAATCTTTCATTTGCACAAAGCAATGAAATTAAAATTAATGCATTTTTAGATTCAGATACTCATGAATTAAAAATTCAGCAAGAAATTTTATTTTACAACACTTCAAACAAAGATCTAGACACTATTTATTTACACAACTGGCCGAATAGTTATAAAACTAAAAAAAGCCCATTATCAAAACGGTTGATAGCAAACTATAATAAAGATTTATATTTTGCTAAAGAAAAATTTCGTGGACACACAAACATTAAGAATATAACTATTGATTATGAAAACGTTGCATGGCAAAATCTAGAAAAGAGAAGTGATATTATAAAAATTGGATTGAAAAAGTCTTTAGAAAAAGGTGAATCAATCATAATTTCATCAACATATTCAGTAAAAATTCCATCACACAAATTCACCAAATATGGTAGGAGTAAAAACGCCTACAATTTGAGATATTGGTATCTAAGTCCAGCATTTAATGATACTGATTGGAAATTGATGAGTAACTTAGATATGGATGACTTATTGGTAGATTTGACCAATTACAATATAATATTTACCGTTCCAAATGGATATATCCTAAACTCAGATTTAGAATCCGTTATTTCAAAAGGTGAACATCAAAAAACATATAATTTAGTTGGAAAGAATAGAACTGACATTGAGTTAAATATCAATAATGCTAATGATTTTGAAGTTTTCAATACTTCAAACGTATCTATTGAAACTAATTTAAACTCAAAAAATCTAAATGTAGGTATAAAAACAGATATACTAAATAGAGAAATTGCATTTATAGAGGAACATTTAGGGAAATATCCTCATCAAAAAATGTTGATTAACAAAATCTCTTATTCTAAAAAGCCGGTATATGGATTAAGTCAGTTGCCTTCATTCTTAAGACCTTTTTCAGACACTTTTGAATGGGATATAAAGATGTTTAAAGCATTGAGTACGCAATATATCGAAAACACATTAATTGTTAATAAGCGCGAAGATTCTTGGTTAATTGACGGTATACAAACCTATTTAATGATGGAGTATGTTTCTAAATTTTACCCAGAGATAAAAGCCACAGGAAACATTTCTAAAATTTGGGGCATCAAAAAATTCAATCTTGCACAATTAAAATTCAATGATAAATATCCATTAATATATCAATTTGCAGCAAGAAAAAATGTTGATCAAGCACTATCTACAAGAACAGATTCTTTATCAAATTTTAATAGAAAAATAGTCAATAAATATAAAGCAGGATTAGGTCTTAGGTATTTAGATGAGTTTCTTGGAGATAGTATAATTCCAAGAAAAATTAAAGAGTATTATAAAAACAACACTCTAAAATTCTCTCATAGTGATTCTTTTAAAAATTTAATCTCATCAAGTACAACAAAAGATGTATCTTGGTTTTTTGGTGATTATGTAAAATCAAAAAAGAAGATTGACTATACAATAGACAAAGTTGAAGTAGGTAAAGATTCAATTGCAGTAACAATTAAGAATAAAAGAAATATGACCGCTCCAGTAGCTTTGTATGGAGTAAAAGATAAAGAAATTCACTTTAAAAAATGGATAGAAAATATC
>CAJXUO010000037.1 GCA_913061425.1 uncultured Lutibacter sp. | reverse complement strand
TACATAAGAATGTACCACATATTGATCCTGAAACAGCATTTAGTGATTCTAATAGTGGACAAGGTCAAGAATTTGGTCAATTGCCATCAGCAAGAAGTATTGGTTTTAACATTAGTTTGAAACTATAATTTTAACACATTTAAATTTTTAAAAAATAAAAAATATGAAACGATTTAAAATAACATTATTCTTATTTGCAAGCTTACTTCTTACTGTAAGTTGTGATAAAGATTTTGCAGAAATAAATCAAGATCCAAACAATCCAACATCTTTGCCTTCTCACCTTTTATTACCTAATGTGATAAGAGTTGCGCAAAATCAGTTAAATACTACATTTGTTGGTGGTGATATGGGTTCTTGTTGGTCACAACAATTTGCAAAAGTTCAGTACAATGATGAGGCACGTTATATTCCTCGTCAAAGTGTAATTGCTAGTGTTTGGAGTACATTTTACGCAGATGTAATTTCTGATGCTTCAAGTATGTATAATTTAGCGGAAGCTGAAGGAAACAATAATATGATGGCAATTGCTTTAACAATTCAAGCACATGGCTATGCAACTTTAACTGATATGTATGGAGATATTCCTTTTAGTGAAGCAATTAATGCTGATACTACTGGTAATATCGCACCAAAATATGATGCTCAAGCTGATGTTTATACTGGTATTATTGCTATGTTAAATACAGCTAATGGATTGTATGGTAGTGGAGATATTGATGCTACTTCTGATATTATGTATCATGGTGATGCTTCTAAATGGCAAAAATTCACGAACTCTATAAACTTTAGAGCTCTAATGAGAATTTCTGCAAAAGTAAGTGTTGGTTCAGATTTACAAGCATTAGTAAATGCTGGAAATATGTTCTCATCTAATGATGATGAAGCTAAATTAATTTACTTGAGTTCTAGCCCAAATGCTAACCCACTTTTTGAAAGTGTTGTATTTGGTACTAGAGGTGAGTGGAAAGTGAATTCAGAAATTGTTGATATTATGGCTGCATCTAATGACCCAAGATTACCTGTAATTGCACAATTGCAAGAAGATGGGATTTATAGAGGTAAGCCTTCTGGTTTAGTTAATGTTCCTAGTATAGATTATAACTACACGAATGTTTCTGCTATAGGTACTTTCTATTTAGCTGCAGAAGCTCCAGGTTATTACATGTCAAATTCACAATTACAATTTTTAATGGCTGAAGCTGCACAAAAAGGATATATTTCTGGTAGCGCTTCTGATTATTATGATGCGGGTATGACTGCTTCTTTTGCTGCAAATAACGGAACAGATGGTTCTGTTTATATGGCTGCAAACACTTTAAGTGGTTCAAATGCTTTATCACAAATTGGAAATGAAATGTGGAAAGCATTATATGCACAAGGTGTTGAGTCTTGGACTGAGCAAAGAAGAACTGGTTACCCAGTACTTTCACCTGCTTTACAGGCTGAATTATCTCAAATTCCATCAAGATATAATTATCCAAATATTGAAAGTTCAATTAATGCTGCGAATTATAGTGCAGCAGTTGCGTCTCAAGGTGCAGATAATTTAACTACACCTCTTTGGTGGATGAATTAATAATAAATAAATTAAAAAATTAAAAATAATGAAAAAAATATTAAATATTTTAGTTGTATTTACTTTAGTCTTCTTTTACTCTTGTGAACAGAATGCTGACTTTGATACAGATGATCAATTAACAGGTACTGCTTTATTAGGTGGTGGAATGGTAGATGTTCGTAATGATAGTGAAGGAAAACTTTTAGGAGTTCCTTCTTCTCAAGATTTTGCTACTGCAACTGTTGCAATTGCTGAATCTATATTAAACATAGAGATGTTTTTACTTTCTGGTGGTATGGATGTAGTAAATTATGATATTACTAAATCAATTAATTCTGGAAACGATGTAGTTGTTGCTTCAAATGCAACTTTACCACTTTCTTTAAGTTATAGTACAACTGAAGAATTTATTAATGGTCTTGGTATTTCTGCTAGTGATTTAAGAATTGGAGATGTTATTACTTTTAGAACTAAGATGACTCATTCAGATGGAAGAGTTTCTTATTCAGGACCAAATGACGGTACCTATAAAATTACTATAAGTTGTTCATCTAATTTAGCTGGTACTTATAACTTAACTATGATTTCTGGTAATGGTTATAATATTAATTTCCCTAATGAAGTTATTTCAGAAAAAGGTATTGGTTTATACAAAACTGAATCAACATATGCTTGGGCTGTTGGATCAATTGCTCCAGACCAAGGATTTGACTTTCAAGATATATGTGGTGCACTTAGTGTTCCTGAGCAAGGTTTAGCTCAAGGGTATTATTCTAATACTGTAGTGGGAACAGAAGTAGGTTCAGTTGATAGTTCAACAGGTAATTTACAATTATTCTATAATGTTGATTTTGCTTCTGGTGGAGTCGATTGTGTTGGAACATACATTAAACTATAATATAAATTTAAAATATAAATAAAATGAAATTAAATTTTATAAAAAAATCAATATTACTTTTAGCTTTTAGTTTAGCAATAGTAAGTTGTGATACAGATGACCAAACTGGCGAAAGTCAATTAACGGTTGCGAATACAACTGCCAATATTAGTTTAGAATTTGCCAACCCTGTTATTTTTTACGAAGCAAATGGTGATATGACTTATGATTACACTGTATCTTTAAGTGAAATTCAGATAGTTGATATTAAACTATATATTGCTCAAGTTGGCGGAACTGCTGATGCTGATGATTTAGAAATGACTTCATCAATTGTTATTCCTGCTGGTTATACAACTGGAAATGGATCAATTACTGTTTTTGCAGATGAAGAAATTGAAGGTGATGAAACAGCTGTAATTCAAATTGGAGATGTAAGAACTGCTAATGCAGCAATGACTCCTGTAACTGTAAACATAAATATCGTAGATTATGTATTTTGTACATGGAATCTTGAAGGTATTGATACTTACGGTGATGGATGGAATGGTGCAGCAATTAGATTAACTGCAGATGGTGTAGAAACTGATTATTCAGTAGACGCCGCAAGCAATCTATGGGATATTGCAGTACCTGTTGGTGCTAATTACAGTTTCGAATTTATTAGTGGTGACTGGGATGGTGAGATAGAGTATACGCTTACAGGACCTGATGGAACTGTATATGCAGATGCTTCTTATCCTGCTGTTGGTGTTATTACAAGCGGAGTTAGTGCATGTGATTAAAACAATTCTTTATAATTATTTAAAAGCCACCTTAGGGTGGCTTTTTTTCTACTAAGCAAATATGAAAAAATATTACATACTATTATTATCTATTTTTTTTAGCTATAGTTCTATTAGCCAAAATACTGTTGGAGTATTAAGAAATGATGCAGGTTCATATAACGGTTACACATTGTTGGCTCCACTTTCTTCTACACAAACGTATCTTATAAATAATTGTGGTCAAGTTGTACATGAATGGACAAGTACCTTTACTCCCAGTGCATCAGTATACTTGCTAGAAAATGGCAACCTTTTAAGGACTGGGAAAATTAGCAATGATGATATATCATTTGGAGGTGTTGGTGGTAAAATTGAATTATTCGATTGGGATGGAGTCTTACTTTGGGAATATACTTATTCAACAACAGAAGTTTCTCAACATCATGATGTATACCCACTCTCAAACGGAAACGTATTAATGCTTGCTGTTACTACTATGACACAGGCTGAAGCAATACAAGCAGGTAGAGACCCTGCTCAACTTGAAGATGGAAAACTATTTAATGAGCAGATTGTTGAATTGGAACCAATAATAGGGACAGACCAAGCAAATGTTGTTTGGGAATGGAATATTAATGATCATTTAATTCAAGATTTTGATGCTACTAAAGATAATTTTGGAGTCATAGCAGACAACGAGCAATTGCTTGATATCAATTACTTGAATAGTGACAAATTTCCAGCCAATTGGTTGCACATGAATTCAATTCAGTACAATGCTACATTAGATCAAATTGTGATGAGTTCAAGAATTTTAAGTGAAATTTATATCATTGATCACTCTACAACTACAGCAGAAGCTAGTTTACACTCAGGTGGAGCCTATGGTAAAGGTGGAGATTTCTTGTATCGATGGGGGAATTTAGAGGCATATGACCATGGAACTCCGGATGATAGAACTTTGTTTGGTCAACATTATCCGCATTGGATAGCCGACGGATTAACTGATGCAGGTAAATTAATAATTTACAATAATGGCGGTGCTAGAGCTGATGCGATTTATTCATCTATAGACATAATAGACCCTCCTGTAAGTAGCCCTGGAGTTTATACTTATGACACTAATGGATATCTACCAGTAGTTGCAGAATGGCAATATACAGATCCAAATGACCCAACAAATTTCTTTTCAGCGATCTTGTCAAGTGGACAAAGATTACCTAACGGAAATACACTTATTTGTGATGGTGATTCTGGTTACTTTTTTGAAATTGATCCTAATAATAATATAGTTTGGGAATATATAAATCCAGTTACCTCAAATAATGGCATACTAACACAAGGTGATATTCCATCATTCAATCTAGTCTTTAGAGCTCTCAGGTTTGATGAAACATATGCTGCTTTTAATGGAAGAGATTTAACTCCTGGAGATCCTATTGAGTTAGATTTTGATATAAGCGATTGTCAAATACTATCTGTAGATAATTATTCTATATCTAATCAAGTTTCAATATACCCGAATCCAACTTCAGATATAATATCTCTTTCTACAGACTTAAATATTGATAAAATTGAAGTTTTTAACGTTTATGGAAAATTAATACTCTCTGAACGAAACAAAAAAACGATTAGTCTTAAAAATATATCAACTGGAATATATTTTATGAAATTTTATTCTGATGGGAAATTTGGAAATAAAAAATTTATAAAACAATAAATAAAAATTAGTTTAAATAAAATCCATCTCTAAAACGAGATGGATTTTTATTTTGTATACATTTGCACAATGGAAAATACATCATCAAAAATTTTTGGTATTAGAGCTGTAATTGAAGCAATAGATTCTAACGCAACAATTCAAAAAGTATATTTACAAAAAGATTTAAAAGGAAGTTTATTTTCTGAATTAAATTCAATGATAAAGGAACATAATATTTCAACAAGTTTTGTTCCAATTGAAAAATTAAACCACTTATCAAAAAACAGCAATCATCAAGGAGTAGTTGCTACAATTTCACCAATTGACTTTTATGATTTAGAAGAATTGATAAACAAGACCCTCAAAAGTGGTGCAACTCCCCTATTCTTATTGTTAGATCAATTAACGGATGTAAGAAATTTTGGTGCAATTATTAGAACTGCAGAATGTACTGGAGTAAATGGAATTGTAATTCAAAATCAAGGAAGCGCTCCATTAAATGCTGATGCAATTAAAACTTCTGCTGGTGCTGCTTTTAAAGTACCAATTTGTAGAGTGAATCATTTAAAAGACGCTATGTTCTTATTACAAGCTTCTGATATCAAATTAATCGCTGCGACTGAAAAAACTGAAGACACCGTTTATGATGTTGATTTCACTCAACCTAGTGCAATTATCATGGGTTCTGAACATCGTGGTGTAAATCCATCAATATTAAAAATGGTGGATGCTAAAGCAAAATTACCTTTATTAGGTACTATAGAATCTCTAAACGTTTCTGTAGCGTGTGGAGCGTTTTTATACGAAGCGGTAAGGCAAAGGATGCGTTAATTCTAATTGTTTGTTATAGCCTCTGTATCGACTTCCTTTTTTGGTGTAAAGTTCCCTTCTTCATCAAACTGTAAGTCAAACTCAGTTTCTTTAAAAATATGTACTGGTTTTTGTGGTCCAGCATTTTTATAAACTATTGCTAGAATTAATCCGACAATAAAACCTGATAAATGTCCTTCCCAAGAAATTTTCTCTTTGATTGGAAAAACATACCAAATCATACTTCCGTATAGAAAAATAACTGCCAATGAAAGTGCTGTTAATCTAAAGTGCTTTCTAATAATACCACTAAAAAAAATAAAACTAAATAAGAGGTATACAACTCCACTTGCTCCAATGTGGTATGCTTCTCTTGCAATAATCCACGTTAATAGTCCTGTAAACAATGTGCCAATGATCAGTATTTTAGGAGCAATTTTATTATAAAAAAAGAATAAGGAACTTGTTAATACAAATAGTGGTATTGAATTATTAATAAGGTGTGAAGTACCGCTATGAATGAAAGGAGAAAATAAAACTCCTTTCAGCCCAGAAAAATTTCTTGGAAGCACTCCAAATTTATTGAAATTGAAAACAAATTTTATTTCAATCAAATAGACAAGCCAAATTGTAAAAACCAAAAAAAATGGTATTACAAGTACAGAGTTATTAAATTTAAAACGTTTTGGCTCTTCCATGTGTATACTTTAGTCAAAAATGCTTCCAAAATCTTATCATCTGAAATATTGTCAGTATTGATGTGAAAATTATCTATAAAACTACTATTTTTATGCTATGAATGAACCATTGGCAGAAAGAATAAGACCTAAAAATTTAGAGGACTATATAAGTCAACAACATCTTGTTGGTGATAAAGGATATTTGACACAGCATATCAAACGTGGAATTATACCTTCTTTAATACTTTGGGGACCTCCTGGAATTGGAAAAACTACATTAGCAAACATTATTGCTACTGAGTCTAAACGTCCATTTTATTCATTGAGCGCCATAAATTCTGGTGTGAAAGATATTAGAGATGTTATCGAAAAAGCAAAAAATAGTGGTGGATTATTTACAACACAAAATCCGATTTTATTTATTGATGAAATTCATAGATTTAGTAAATCTCAACAAGATTCTCTACTTGGTGCTGTCGAAAAAGGTTGGGTGACTTTAATTGGCGCTACGACTGAAAATCCTAGTTTTGAGGTAATCCCTGCACTTCTATCACGTTGTCAGGTTTATATCTTAAACTCATTTGAAAAAGATGATTTAATTGCCTTACTAAAAAGAGCGATAAAAGAAGATGTTATTCTTTCAAAAAAGAAAATTAAACTAAAAGAAACAGATGCTCTTATTAGACTTTCAGGAGGAGATGCTAGGAAACTCTTAAACATTTTCGAATTATTAGTTTCATCAGAAAATAATGAGATTACAATAACAGATGATTTTGTGATGGAACGTGTTCAAAAAAATATGGCGCGTTATGATAAAACTGGTGAACAACATTATGACATTATTTCTGCATTTATAAAATCAATTAGAGGAAGTGATCCAAATGCTGCTGTTTATTGGTTGGCTAGAATGATTGAAGGTGGTGAAGATGTTAAATTTATAGCACGTAGGCTACTCATTTCAGCATCAGAAGATATTGGTAATGCTAACCCAACTGCACTTATTATGGCAAATAATACATTTCAAGCAGTTAGTATAATTGGCTACCCTGAATCAAGAATAATTTTGAGTCAATGTGCAATATATTTAGCGAATTCGCCTAAAAGTAATGCTTCTTATGAAGCAATTGGTAAAGCTCAAAAATTGGTTCAAGAAACAGGAGATTTATCAATTCCTTTACATTTAAGAAATGCTCCAACAAAATTAATGAAAGATTTAGATTATGGTAAAGACTATAAATATTCACACAGTTATAAGAATAACTTTGTAGTTCAAGAATTTTTGCCTGAAGAAATTGCAAACACAAAACTATATGAACCTGGAAATAACACCAGAGAAAATAACTTTAGAGAACTTTTAAAGAAACGTTGGGAGAAATATAATTATTAAAATTTAATAGTTAACTCCTTTTTAATCAATTTTTTATTTAAATAATATTCAACAAACCATTTTTCATTTTGTTTAAATAAAATTCCTTTTTTGTTTTTAAGTATATAAACATCCTTGAGACTCGTAGCTTGCAAAGTGTACATTAATCTTGGAGTACTATCTATTAACTGATATCCACCATTCGTTTCTTGTGCATATAATAAATCACTACTTATTTCTTTCGCAACCAATTCAGGCTCATTTACGACTTCAACTATTTTTTCAACTTCCTCAATGATTTTACTTATTTTTTCTTCTTTAAAAACAATTTTATCTTCTACAACTGCTACCTTTTCTTCAAATACAGTCTTCTCTTTTTCAGAATACTTGTAATTCAACATCTCTATACTTTTAAAAGTTTTCTTGATTGATTCATGGTATGCCCTTCCATAATCCTTATTTTTTGAAGGAGATTCTACTGATGTGAAAATTATTTCATTATAGCAGTTTACCAAATCATATTTCATTTTGATGGTAAAAAGTGATGATTGTTTTCTCAAATGAGCCGTTAATGCTAAACAGTTGTTTTCTCCTAAATCTTTTGGAAACACCTCTGTACTTAGCAAAGTTATAAATCCATTTTTATTAAATAAAAATTTAGTCAATTCATTTAACTGAAAATCTCCAGCATTATTCTGAAACTCAAATTGACTTGGAACTATGATATATTTAAAATCTGTCTCTTATACACATCTCCGAGCCCACGAGACCTCTCTACAT
>CAJXUO010000036.1 GCA_913061425.1 uncultured Lutibacter sp. | reverse complement strand
TGACAGGAATGAATATTGTTCAATTGTTCAATCGTGAAAAAACAGAGTATAATAATTTCGAAGAAATAAATAATAAGCATAAAAAAGCATGGGTTAATACAGTAATGTATTACTCTATATTTTTCCCAGTAGTTGATATTTTAACTTCTGTTGCAGTTGGATTATTAGTTTGGTATGGAGGGATACAAATTATTGCTGAAGGGTCAACCTCAGGAGTTGGAGATATAATTGCATTTATAATGATGTCGCAAATGTTATTTCGACCTCTAAGACAAATTGCTGATAAATTCAATACACTTCAAATGGGAATTGTTGCAGGTGAACGTGTTTTTGAAATTTTAGATACCCAAAGTCATATAGATGCAAATGGAACTATTGAAACTGATAGTTTTAATGGTAGTATTTCATTTAAAGATGTGCATTTTAGTTATATAAAGGACGAAAAAATTCTGAAAGGAGTTTCGTTTGATGTGAATAAAGGTGATACTGTTGCTATAGTAGGAGCGACAGGAGCAGGGAAGTCTACCATTATTAATTTAATAAATAGGTTTTACAAAATTGATTCTGGAGAAATTTTAGTCGACAATCAGAATGTAAAAAACTATACATTACCAACTTTAAGAAAAAACATAGCTGTGGTTTTACAAGATGTTTTTTTATTTTCTGAAACTATTTATAAAAACATTGTTTTAGATAAAGATGTTTCTTTAGATGAAGTGAAAAAGGCTGCAAAAAAAATTGGAATTCATGAGTTTATTATGAGTTTGCCAAATGGTTATAATTATAATGTAAAAGAAAGAGGTGTAATGCTTTCTTCTGGTCAGCGTCAATTGATTGCTTTTTTGAGAGCGTATATAAGTAAGCCAAGTATCTTAATTTTAGACGAAGCAACTTCATCAATAGATTCGTATTCAGAACAGTTAATTCAAGATGCTACAGATACAATTACACAAAATCAAACATCAATAATTATTGCACATAGATTGGCAACAATTCAAAAAGCAGATAAAATTATTGTGATGGATAAAGGGCTTATTGTTGAGCAAGGAAATCATAAAGAACTACTTTCTAAAGGAGGATATTATAGTAATTTATATGAAATGCAATTTAAGAAGGAAGCTAGTTAATTGTTTTTACGTCAAGTCACTTTTTAGAGTTTCAACCAAACTAAAAGTGCTGTCAAATAAAACAAAGTCACCATCTTTTATATAAGATATTTTTCCTGTTTCTTCTGAAACAACTAAACAAAGAGCATCAGTTTTTTCTGTAATTCCAACAGCAGCTCTATGACGTAGACCAAAACGTGTTGGTAAATCTTTGTTTGAAAGCGGAAGTACAACTCTTGTTGCTACAATTATATTATTACTTATTATTACTGCGCCATCATGAAGTGGACTATTTTTAAAGAAAATACTTTCTAAAATTGGCTGATTTATTTCTACATTCATAGAATCTCCAGTTACTTTTACAAACTCTAAACTTTGGCCTCTTTCTAATACAATTAAAGCACCTGTTTTTGATCTTCCCATTGTTTCGCAAGCATTCACTAAAGTATCTACATCGGTTTCAATTTCAGCTTCAGACTTTAAGAATTTTAGTTGTTTCAGGAAGTTGCGTTTTGAGGTAAAATTTGTTGTGCCTAACATCAATAAAAATTTCCTTATTTCTTGCTGAAACACAATAATAAGTGCAATAACTCCACCGCCAATTAATGTTCCTAGAATTCCACTCAACATTTCCATTTCCAATGCTTGTGTTATTTTCCAAATTAGAAAAATAATAGTAATTCCAATAAATATATTAATTGCGACTGTTCCTTTTAGTAATTTGTAGATATAATAAAGTAAAACGGTAACAAGCACGACATCAAGAATATCTAGAAATGAAAAGTCTAAAAAATCGAGCATAAAAATTGTTTTTTGGTAAATGTAATAAAATTATGATTAAGAAACTTGTTCAACTATTTTTATCGATTCCATTGCTTCTTTTACATCATGCACTCGCAATATGCTTGTGCCGTTTTGAAGTGCAATAGTATTTGCAATACTTGTAGCGTTTAGGGCTTCTTTTGCGGATGTGTTTAATAGTTTATATAACATAGATTTTCTTGAAACTCCAGTTAAAATAGGGATGTCAAAGGTTTTAAAATGCGATAAGTTTTTAAGTAATTCATAATTGTGTTCTAGTGTTTTTCCAAAGCCAAAGCCAACATCTAAAATGATATCATTTACTTTTTCTAATCTTAAGGCTAAAACTTTTTCAGAAAAATATTTTAAAATATCTTGAGTAACATTTGTATAACTTGGTTTTACATGCATGTTTTGAGGTGTCCCTTGGATATGCATTAAAACGTACGGAACTTTTAATTCGCCAATTGTTTTGAACATGTTTTCGTCTAGTGTTCCTCCAGAAATATCATTAATCATACATGCGCTAACTTCAATACTTTTTCTTGCAATTTCACTTCTAAATGTATCAACTGAAATTAAGATTTCAGGAAAATTTTTGATTAGAATTTCTAAGATTGGAATCAAACGATTTAATTCTTCATCACTATTAATATGCGCTGCATTTGGTCGAGAAGAATAAGCACCAACATCTATAAATGTAGCGCCATCATTCAACATTTTTTCAGTCTGATTTAAAATAGTAGCATCTGAATTGTATTTTCCGCCATCATAAAAAGAATCTGGTGTAACATTTAGTATCCCCATCACTTTGGGACTTGATAAGTCAATTAATTTTCCGTTACAGTTTATCGTCATATTAAAATTTATTTTTTGGCAACAGTATTTACGATTTTAGTCATTTTTGGCGCTTCATATGTGTTCATTTGATTGATTAAATCTTCAATAGCATCAGATATAAGAACCATGTCTCTGTTTTCTTGTTTTAAAAAGCCTTCTTTGACCATTAAGTCTAATTGCTGAATAATTGGGTTGAAAAAATTATTGGTATTTAAAAATCCAATAGGTTTACTTTCAATACCAAGTTGTCCTAGAGTCAATACTTCAAAAATTTCATCGAGTGTTCCAAAACCTCCAGCCAATGCTATGTAACCATCTACTAGACGGCTCATTTTTACTTTTCGCGTACTCATTTTTTTGGTTACAATCACTTGCGTGATATCTGAGTGAAGGACTTCTTCGTGCTTTAATAAGTGCGGGATTATTCCTATAACTTCTCCATTGTATTTTAACAGTTCATCTGCCAAAGCGCCCATCATTCCAATCTTTCCAGCACCATAAACCAATCCTATGTTATTTTTACCAAAATAAGCCCCTACATTTTTAGCTTCAGTCTTATAAATCGGATTGAATCCAATGCTTGCACCGCAAAAAACAGCAATTTTTTTCATAGATTAAAAGTAAATTTTTTAATTCGTTAAATTTAACCGAAATTTACGGAAATATTTAGAAATTTATGCAGAATACCTCAAAACAATATGACGAAGTAATAGAAATATGCCGTTCATTGTTTATCAATAAAATGAAGGATTATGGTAGTGCCTGGAGAATTTTAAGGTTACCATCATTGACAGATCAAATTTTTATCAAAGCACAGCGAATTCGTCAATTACAAGAAAATGGTACTCGTAAAGTTGATGAAGGAGAAAGGTCTGAGTTTATTGGAATTATAAATTATTCAATTATGGCACTTGTCCAATTAGAAAAAGGGGTCGTTGAAACACCAGATTTAGATTCTAATGAGGTAACGGAATTATATGATAAACACATTAGTATTACAAAATCACTAATGGAAGATAAAAATCATGATTATGGTGAAGCGTGGAGAGATATGCGCGTGAGTTCATTAACAGATTTAATTTTACAAAAACTATTGAGAGTTAAGCAAATAGAAGATAATAAAGGTAAAACTATAGTTTCAGAAGGCCTTGATGCAAATTATCAAGACATGATAAATTATGCAGTTTTTGCTTTAATACATATGAATTAAACTAAATTATAGAATGAAATTTTTAACATTAATAGCAAGACTTTTTGTTGCGGTAACATTCCTTTTTTCAGGATTTGTTAAATTGGTTGATCCTTTGGGTTCGGCCTATAAGTTTGAAGAATATTTTAGTACAGATGTCTTAAATATGGAATTTTTGATTCCGTATGCATTACCATTTTCTATATTTTTGATTATTGCTGAGTTAATGCTAGGAGTTTTCTTATTAATTGGTTTTAAACCAAAAGTTACGGTTTGGAGTCTCTTCTTAATGACATCCTTATTCTTATTCCTTACTTGGTATTCGGCATATTATAATAAAGTTACAGATTGTGGTTGCTTTGGAGATGCAGTAAAATTAACTCCTTGGCAAACTTTTAATAAAAATGTATTGCTAATAGTTGTCATTGCATTTTTAATTTTTGCATTAAAACATATAAAACCATTATTTAATAACAACCTATTAAAATGGATGTCTTTAGGTTCACTTGTGCTGTTTTTATATATTACGTATTATGTTTTAGTTCACTTACCTTTAATAGATTTTAGACCTTATGCAATAGATAAAAATATTAAACAAGGTATGGAAGAAATTGCAATTGACGGTTTGCCTAAAGTGCATGATTTTTATTTAGAAACTAATGATGGAGATGATTTAACGGATGAACTGTTGAATATGGATAAAGTGATGTTCGTTGTAGCTTATGACATCGAAATTTCTGACAACCAAGGATTTGCGAATATTAAAGCAGCAACAGATTTAGCCAAGGCAAATGGATATACTGTGTATGGATTGTCGGCGTCTTATATTGATGATTTAGTGTCATTAAATCTTGAAAATAAAATGGATTTTGAATGGCTATTCGTTGATGGGACAGTCTTAAAAACCATTATAAGAGCCAATCCTGGAATCATTACATTAAATAAAGCAACTGTTACTGGTAAATGGAATTGGATTGATGCAGATAACTTTAAACCATAAGTTTTGAAACAAGTATTTTTAGTATTTATTGGAGGAGGTTTTGGAAGCGTTTTGCGTTATCTCCTTGATAAATATTTGAATAATGCTGAAACAGGAATTCCTTATGGAACTTTTGCAGCAAACATTCTTGGAAGTTTATTAATAGGTGTTATACTTGGGTTTGCTATCAAAAACGATACGTTATCAAGTAACCAAACCATATTATTAGCCACAGGTTTTTGTGGTGGATTTACCACTTTTTCAACATTTGCTTATGAAAACCATGTGATGTTAAAATCTGGAGATTTTATGAATTTTGCAATCTATACAATTGCAAGTTTTGCGGTTGGGTTTCTAGCAGTATTCTTCGGAATGTACTTGGTGAAAACACTTTCTTAATGTTTATCAGTATATAAAACACCAGCATTAATTGCTGTATCTAAATCATTTTCTTTTGGCGGTATTGGGCAAGAATATCCATCGCTATAAGCGCAGTAAGGATTATATGCTTTATTAAAATCAATAACAATTGTATCTCCTTTAGGGATTTCTAAATCTAAAAAACGTCCTGCATCATACGTTGTATTTCCATTTGTTTGATCATTAAACGGAATAAATAGATGGGTTGCATACTCTGGATCTAACATTAATTTTTGATTTTGATAAATTCGTAGGGATAATTCTTTTTCATTTAAGGTAAACCTTGCGATTCCATACTGAGTATATAGTGGTTTTCTTGGGCCAGAAGTAGGCATTTCAAAAATCGGTTCATTTGGAGTTCGTTCAAAATTAGCAACTACTTTATACGTTGCGCCAATTGGAAAAAAGGGAAGTTCTTTAAATTTTTTAAAATCAGTTCCTTTTAGTGGTGATGTTTTTTTATCAGAATAATGAACATTCAATTCGTATTGAAATTTTTCAATTTCCTCTTCATAAGTTAACTCTTTTTTTTGAGTACAACTAGTATAAGAAATCAGGAAAAGAATGAGGATAGATATATTTTTCATATTATTTTTGGTTGTTCGTAAAGTGGTGTAAAGTTAAAAATAACGTCATTCTGAAACGAGTTCAGGGTGACGTTTTGGCTTTATGACAAAAAAAGGACATACAATTATAGCATTTATTCTTTATATATTGATGCGAGTTTTGAAAAATGAAAAGCAATTAAAAAAGGTGTAAGAATATAAATCTTGTTTAATTACAGATTTTACAATCATCTTTTTCTTGAATTTCGCCAACAAGATTACCGTTTTCATTCAATACAAATCCACAACAATCCATAAACCCTTGGGTAATTAGTTTCCGTGCTCGTTGAATTTGAGATTTGGTTGTTGGTAAATTTTGATTTAATTGTTTGGCAACGTCTACTTGTTTCATTCCCTTAATATCTGATAAAAATAATGGATCACGATATTTCTTAGGTAAGTTCTGTAAAATTCCACGTAAACAGTCTTTTTCTGTATGAACGCTTTCTGTTATTTCAATTTCCGATTCAAAATTGGCAATTTCAAAAGTTTTATTGGTAGACTTAAAATAATCTAATATAGAATTTCTGGCAATCGTAAAGATCCACGGTTTTAGTTTTGTGATATCTTTTAATGTGTGAAGTTTCGTGTGAATTTTGATAAAAGTATCTTGCAAAATATCATCAGTTGTAAAATCATTTTTTACTTTACTAATGATAAATCTTCTTAGGTCTTCAGAATATTTTTGCCAAACTTCATGTGTTGTCATAGGAAATTTTATATAAAAATTGAGCACAGTTTTTTAAACTATGCTCAATAAACTCATTTAGCAATTACAACTAGAACAAGTGCAATTTTCACAAGTACAACTAGTGCAATTTCCGCTTTTGCAACCTTCACAGTTACATGTACAACCTGTATTTTTCATTTTTATTTGTTTTTAATATTCACTTAATAGACTTATTTTTTATCAAAAAGATGATGTAAAAGGTGTTAATTTACATATTTCTTCTGTATTGTCCACCAACTTCAAACAGAGCATGGGTAATTTGCCCTAAAGAACAAACTTTACAAACGTCCATTAAAGCATCAAAAATATTCTCATTATTTACCGCTTTTAGTTGTAAATCTTTTAACAATTTATCTGTACTATTTGATGCGTGTAAATTCTCTAAAGTTGTGATTTGAAATTGTTTTTCTTCTTCAGTTGCTCTAATAACTTCAGCAGGAATAACAGTAGGAGAACCTTTGCTACTCAAGAATGTGTTTACACCAATTATCGGAAACTCACCATTGTGTTTTAACGTTTCATAATACAAACTTTCTTCTTGAATTTTAGAACGTTGATACATGGTTTCCATAGCTCCTAAAACGCCTCCTCGTTCTGTAATTCTATCAAATTCTAATAAGACTGCTTCCTCAACTAAGTCTGTTAGTTCTTCAATAATAAACGAACCTTGAATTGGGTTTTCATTTTTATTCAATCCCAATTCTTTGTTGATAATTAACTGAATCGCCATCGCTCTTCGAACTGACTCTTCTGTAGGTGTTGTAATTGCTTCATCATACGCATTGGTGTGCAAAGAATTACAGTTGTCATAGATTGCATATAACGCTTGAAGTGTAGTTCTAATATCATTAAAATCGATCTCTTGCGCATGTAAACTACGACCAGAAGTCTGAATATGATATTTTAACATTTGTGCTCTTGCATTTGCACCATACTTATGCTTCATTGCTTTTGCCCAAATTTTACGAGCGACTCTACCAATTACTGCATATTCTGGATCAATTCCGTTAGAGAAAAAGAACGATAGGTTTGGACCAAATTTGTTGATGTCCATTCCTCTTGAAAGGTAATATTCAACATATGTAAATCCGTTTGATAATGTAAATGCCAATTGTGAAATTGGATTGGCTCCCGCTTCAGCAATATGATATCCTGAAATAGAGACTGAGTAGAAATTACGAACATTATTTTCGATAAAATACTCTTGTACATCTCCCATTAAACGCAACGCAAATTCTGTAGAGAAAATACAGGTATTTTGTGCTTGATCTTCTTTTAATATATCTGCTTGAACGGTTCCTCTTACTTGAGTAATCGTTTTTGTCTTTATATCTTGATACACATCATTTGGAAGTACTTGATCTCCTGTGACTCCAAGTAACATCAATCCTAAGCCGTTGTTTCCATCAGGTAATTTCCCATTATATTTTGGACATTCCTTGCCTTTATATAACGCAGCTATTTTTGATTCAACGTCTTTTTCTAAACCATTTTCTTTGATGTGAATTTCACATTGTTGGTCAATAGCAGCATTCATAAAGAAACCTAATAACATAGGAGCAGGACCATTAATAGTCATACTTACAGATGTCATTACATGTGCCAAATCAAAACCTGAATACAGTTTTTTTGCATCATCAAGACAGCAGATTGAAACTCCTGCATTTCCTATTTTCCCATAAATATCTGGACGTAAATCAGGATCATTCCCATACAATGTAACACTGTCAAATGCTGTAGATAAACGTTTTGCTGGTAATCCCATACTCACGTAGTGAAAACGACGGTTTGTACGTTCTGGACCACCTTCTCCTGCAAACATTCTTGCTGGATCTTCACCGGTTCTTTTAAATGGATACAATCCTGATGTATAC
>CAJXUO010000035.1 GCA_913061425.1 uncultured Lutibacter sp. | reverse complement strand
TTAGGTGCAATTGCTGCAGTCTTAGTTTGCCCTTTGACGAAGAGTGAGGATAGTGAGTGTTGTTAAAAAATAATATTACTTTTTTAACTCCTCAAAATAACGTGCTTTAATTTTTGTAATACTTTTAATGGTTTTTTCCATCCAGTCAATTTTCTTAAAAAACTGTTCTTCTTCACTCAATTGCCATTGAACGTCAGAACGTCGTAATTTATCCGTCACAGATTGAAGTGTGATTGCTGCAGCGACAGAAACATTTAAACTCTCGGTAAAACCTACCATCGGAATTTTTAAAAAACCGTCAGCTTGTTCCATCATCGTATTAGAAACTCCTTCTTTTTCTACACCAAATACAAAAGCCGCTTTTTTGGTAATATCAAAATCTTGAACTAAACAAGATTCATTGTGTGGAGTTGTTGCAATTAATTGATACCCTTCTTTTTTAATTGCATCTATACAATCTTGAGTGTTTATCTGCTTTTCATTATATCTATGAAAGTCTATCCATTTTTGAGAACCTTTACCTACTTGATTAGACATATAACTATTGTATTTATTCTCAATAATATGCACGTCTTGTACTCCAAATATATCACAACTACGGACTATAGCGCTTGTATTATGCTTTTGGTATAAATCCTCTAGTATTACTGTAAAATGGCGTGTACGCTGTTTTAAAATGTCGTCAAATAGATCTTTACGACGGTCACTCAGCATCGGAGCGATGTGATTATAATAATCTATATCTTCTTTTTTGATCATATTACAAATGTAAGGATAATTGAAAAATTAACTAATCAATTTAAAAACGGCTTCGAATAAATCGCCTTTAGAAACAACGCTTCCTTTTTCTATCAAATCAAAAATTTCTACGTTACGTTCTTTAACGTATGGTTTTTGACCTTTAAAATAATCTATTGTTTTATCCTGTGAATTATCAACAAACCAATTGTAATCATCTGGATTTAAAAGATTTATCCCTTCTCTATGTACCTTTACTACAATTCTGTGTGTAAACTCAGCATCACATCTAAAAAGATTGATTGAATTTTCTGAAAAATGTTCTAAATAATTTGCTTTCAATAAAACTCTATCCCAAACAACATCGCTAAACAAATTCATTTCTTCTTCAGCAACTTCTGGTGTGTCTTTTTTAATTGTTTCCCACTCTTTGACATCTATTTGTTGTGCAGCCAAAAAAGTCGCAAACTCTAAATGCAATTCCTCAAATTGTTCTTTTGTTAATTGTCTATACTTCATTTTATTTCAAATAAAAAAAGACCATAATTTCTTATGATCTTTATTATTACTATTATTAACAATTGAGTGTTAATTGTTTAGTTTGCTTCTCCAACAACATCGAATTGCAAGTCAACTATAACCGCTCTGTGTAATCTCACAGCTGCATTATACTTTCCTAAACGCTTCACGTTACCACCTTCTACTTTGATATATTTCTTATCAATTGAATGACCTGCTTTTTCAAGAGCCTCGGCAACATTAATGTTATTTACTGAACCAAATAATTTATCTTTATCTCCAGTCTTAGCAATAATTTTAATTTCCAATGCTTTAATAGCGTCTGCTATTTTTGTTGCATCTTTAATTTCTTTTTCTTCTTTAAAAGCACGTTGCTTTAAAGTTTCAGCTAATACTTTCTTTGCTGATACCGTTGCGATAACTGCAAGTCCTTGAGGGATTAGAAAGTTACGACCATAACCATTTTTCACAGTCACTAGATCGTCCTTAAATCCTACTTTTTCTACGTCTTGTTTTAAAATAAGTTCCATATCTTCCTCTTTATTATTTTAATAAATCGCCAACATATGGCATTAATGCTAAGTGACGCGCTCTTTTAATAGCAACAGACACTTTACGCTGATATTTCAAAGAAGTACCTGTTAAACGACGAGGTAAAATTTTACCTTGTTCATTTACTAAATACATTAAGAAATCTGCATCTTTAAAATCAATATACTTAATTCCGTTTTTCTTAAAACGACAGTATTTTGCTTCTTTTTTAGTTTCTATATCTAACGGAGTTAGGTACCTAACATTACCTTGCTTCCCTCCTTTTGATTGTTGGTCTAATGTAGCCATAATTCTTATTTTTTAGGAGTTTTAACGCGTGCTTTTCTCTTTTCGGCCCAAGCAGCAGCATGTTTGTCTAGTCTTACCGTCAAATAGCGCATGATGCTATCATCTCTTCTGAATTCTAATTCAAATGCAGTAACTTCTTCACCTGCCATTTTGAATTCAAATAAGTGATAAAAACCACTTTTTTTGTGTTGGATTGGGTATGCTAATTTCTTTAAGCCCCAATCTTCTTTGTGTATCATTTCGGCACCTTTGGAAACAAGATAGTCCTCGAACTTCTTTACTGCTTCCTTTATCTGAGTTTCAGATAAAACGGGATTCAAAATGAAAACAGTTTCGTAATGATTCATATTTATTGATTTTAAGTTTACTTTTAAAGGGTGCAAATATACAACTAATTCCATATTCAGCAAGGTCTTTGCTATTTATTATTTTTAATTACAATACGATACTAAAAATTCAACTTTAAGTAGTCCGTATAATTAAATGAAATCGTTAAAATTTTACAGAAATTTCCTTCCGAATTTTGTATTCTCTTAATTATTATAGCGTCTCAATATGCTCTTTGAAGAAAAAAAATTAAAATACTTCTAAAGCGATATTATAAGCACTTTCAAAAGTCAAAGAATTCATATTCGTATTTACCTTTTGAGCCGTAAAATAAGAAAGCAACTTCTCTGTTGGCATATTACCGGTCAAATCATTTTTCGCCATAGGACAACCTCCGTAACCTTTAATTGCTCCATCAAAACGTAAGCATCCGGAAGTATATGCTGCGGCTACTTTTTCATGCCAAGTTGTAGGCGTGGTATGTAAATGCGCTCCAAATTCAATTTTAGGATATTGTGGAATTAAGTTAGAAAACAAATACGAAATCGTTTCTCCATCAGCAACTCCAATAGTATCTGAAAGCGATAAAATTTTCACGCCCATTTTAGATAACTTCTCAGTCCAATTAGCAACAATATCAATATTCCAAGGGTCTCCATAAGGATTTCCAAAACCCATAGAAAGATAGGCTACTATTTCTTTATTCGTTTTCACACCAATATTTAGCAACTCGTCTAAAACAAGAATAGACTCATCTATTGTCTTGCCTGTATTACGCATTTGAAAGTTTTCGGAAATTGAAAAAGGATAGCCTAAATAATTAATCTCTTCGAATACACTCGCATCATTGGCTCCTCTCACATTGGCTACAATTGCCAATAATTTACTCTCTGTTTCAGATAAGTTAAGTTGAGATAAAACAGCTGCAGTATCTCGCATTTGAGGTATTGCTTTAGGTGAAACGAAACTCCCAAAATCAATAGTATCAAAACCAACTTTTAACAACATATTTATATATCTCGCTTTTAATTCTGTTGGAATGAAATGTGATTTTATGCCTTGCATGGCATCTCTTGGACATTCTATGATCTTGATGTTTTTCACAGTTCAAATATACAAATAGTATTCCTATAAAATAAGTTCTAAGTCTTGATAAACTATTGCTTTTACAATCAATAAGTTATAATCAAACATTTATTGTTTATTAGTATCAAAACTTTTAAAGCAACTATTGAAATATTTTTAAATTTTAAACGTAGCCGTCTGTTTGTAGGAAATTATTTAGCAACTTTAAATAACCTAATCTAAAACAACTTATCATAATGAAAAGTCTTATTTAACTAAATATAATGAAAATTGCAATTCCAACAAACACAATAATTTGCATCCATTTTAGAATCGTTGAAAACATATTGTTATCGCGTAAAAATGCTGTGGTTTTATCGGCAACAAAAGAAATAATTGAAAAAATAATAAATGCTTGCAACATAAATAAAAAGCCTAAAATAAAAACTTGTGGCTTTACATCCCCTTGTGTAATGTCTATAAACGCTGGAAAAAAGGCTAAAAAGAAAATCGTCACTTTAGGATTCAAAACATTCATAATAAATCCTTGTTTTATTAATTCCACTGGATTTTTTTTTTGAACTACACCTGAATCTAAAACGATTTTAGAAGAACTTCTAAATACTTTGTATGCAAGATATAATAGGTAGATTGCTCCTATTAGTTTTATAGCAAAAAACAAATTGTCAGAACTTTCAATGATTGCAGAAACTCCAAATGCAATTAAACTTGTGTGGATAATAATTCCTAAAACGAGGCCAAACGCTGTAACAATTCCGTATTTTTTCCCATGAGCAATACTTTGCATTAACACATACATATTATCTGGCCCTGGAGAAAAAGTCAAGGCAATTGAAGCGCCTAAAAATGATATGATAGTTTGAGGATCCATATATTAAGAATCTTCTAAAATCCTTTTATTTATTTTTTTAACAAGGCTTGGACCTTCATAGATAAACCCTGTATAAATTTGAACTAAGTCAGCACCTGCAGCAATTTTATCTATAGCGTCTTGTGATGAATGAATCCCTCCAATACCAATAATCGGAAAAGATTTTTTTGAATTATCAGAAAGATATTTAATAACTTTAGTACTTCTATCAGTTACGGGCTTCCCACTCAAACCACCATTCCCAACAATACCTAAGCGTTCTTTTGTCGCTTTCAATCCTTCTCTATCTATAGAAGTGTTTGAGGCTATAACTCCGTCTATTTTAGTGACTGCTACAAGCGCTATTATTTCATCTAACTGTGCTGTATTTAAATCTGGAGCAATCTTTAATAAGATTGGTTTTTGCTGCTTATACGTCTCATTTTCTTTTTGTACACTAGAGATTAACTCTAACAAATAATCCTTGTCTTGAAGTTTCGCCATACTACCAACATTAGGGCAACTCACATTTAATACAAAATAGTCAACATGTGCATGTAAAGCATTGAAACAATAGAGATAATCATCTGTATATTGATTGGTAGATGAGTCTGTGTTTTTACCAATATTACCGCCAACAATAAGGTTCGGATTTAAATTTTTGAGGCGTTCAACAACAACATCTACTCCGTCGTTATTAAAACCCATTCTGTTTATAATTCCTTGATCATCCTTGAGTCTAAATAATCGCTTCTTTGGATTTCCAATTTGTGGCTTAGGAGTTACTGTACCTATTTCAATAAATCCAAATCCGAAATTTGATAATTGAGGAATCATCAATGCATTTTTATCAAATCCCGCTCCTAAGCCTACAGGATTTTTGAATTTTAACCCAAATAAATTGCGTTCTAATTTAGGATTTTCTAATGAGAACGTTTTACGAGTAATATATGCTACGAAAGGGATTTTGAAAACAAACTTCAGAAAAGAAAAAGTAAAATAGTGAACTTTTTCTGGATCAAATAAAAATAATACGGGTCTAATTATTAGTTTATACATTGTCTATTTTATTTATCAATCTGAATAAAACGAAGAAAACACAATAGTAATCATACAAATTCTTCAGAAAGACAGTACTTATCTTAAAACGGCCCCTAAATTTTTCTCTAAAGATTGTTTCATTTTTTGCATTACCTTATCTATCTGCTTGTCATTTAACGTTTTATTTTCATCTTGTAATACAAAACTAACAGCATACGACTTTTTATCTTTTGGCAACTTATCACCTTGATACACATCAAATAAATCTACAGATTTTAGCAAACTCTTTTCTGTTTGGTTCGCAATAGCGAATATTTCTGCAAAAGTCACCTTATCATCTAGCAATAAGGCTAAATCTCTTTTTACTTCAGGATATTTTGCTAATTCTTTTACATTAAAATTCTTTCTACCCGCTACTTTCAGTAGGTTATCAAAATTAAAATCGGCAAACAACACTTCTTGTTTTATACCAAATTCTTTTAAAATTGATTTCTTTACAACGCCTATATCTACTAATTTAATCTTTCCAAGTGATACTGTAATCCCTTCAGAAAATACATCATTTTTAGTAGGACTCGTTTTCACATTAGTAATCCCAAGTTTTGCGAAAATGGTATTCACTACTCCTTTTAAATAAAAGAAATCTGAGAGCTTACTTGCCGTAATCCAACTATCCTTAGCTCTTTTACCACTTACAAATAGTGTTAGATGTTTTTGCTCTGTATATCCACTTTCATACTTGTGATATGTTTTACCAGATTCAAAAATTTTAATTGAACTATTTCTTCTATTTATATTATATAATATTGATTCTAAACCGCTAAACAACAATGACTGACGAAGAACACCTAAATCACTACTTAAAGGGTTTAGCATAGCGACATCATGGTCAGAATTTAAATTTTCTGACATAGAAATATATGAGGCTTTAGTCAAAGAATTTGACATTGTCTCATTAAATCCTTGAGAAATTAACTGTGTTGAAATAACATTTTCAATCTTTACATCATCAAAATCATCAAATGAAATTGATGAATTTAATTTATGAGAATATTTTATATTGTTGTATCCATAAATACGTAAAATTTCTTCGATAACATCTACTTCTCTTTGCACATCTACACGATATGAAGGTACAATTAAACCAAGACCTCCATCCGTTTCACTATTCAGCTTGATATCTAATGAAGCAATAATATTTTTTACGGTTTCTTTAGGTATTTCATCTCCTATCAATCGATTTAATCTTTCATAAGACAAACGAACTTCAAAATCTTCTATTTTTTCTGGATAAAAATCTGAAACATCAGAAGACTTTTTACCGCCAGCAATTTCTACAATCAAAAGTGCAGCTCTTTTTAATGCGTATTCCGTAAAGTTAGGATCAATACCTCTTTCAAACCTAAATGAAGCATCCGTATTTAAGGCGTGTCTTTTGGCAGTTTTCCGAATAGATACTGGATTGAAATAAGCACTTTCCAGGAATATCTTTGTTGTGTTTTCTGTAACACCAGAATCAACTCCTCCAAAAACACCTGCAATACATAATGGATTTAATTCTCCATCACATATCATAATATCATCTTGGTGCAATACTCTTTCTACATTGTCTAACGTTGTAAACTTTGTTCCAGCGTCTACCGTTTTAACAACAATTTTATTTCCTTTTATTTTTGACGCATCAAACGCATGTAGTGGTTGACCTAAATCATGTAATACATAATTTGTAGCATCAACAATATTGTTTTTTGGCGTTAATCCAATCGCTTTTAATCTGTTCTGTAACCAACTTGGTGATTCCTCAACTTTAATACCAGAAATTGTGATCCCACAATACCTTGGCGCCAAGTCTTTATCTTCTATTTCTACATCAATTCGCAATGAACGTGTATCTACATGAAAATCACCTACTGATGGAGACAGTAATTCTAATTGTGTTCCTTGCTGAATCATTCCTGCGCGTAAATCTCTTGCAACACCATAATGACTCATTGCATCTGCTCTATTTGGAGTCAAACCTATTTCAAAAACTTCGTCAGATTCAATTTCGAAAACTTCAGCACATGGTGTTCCAACTTTTAAACCTGAATATAACACCATAATTCCATCATGAGATTGCCCTAAGCCTAATTCATATTCAGCACATATCATTCCATGACTTTCCTCTCCTCGTATCTTCCCTTTTTTTATTTTAAACGATTCTCCCTGATCGTCATACAACAAAGTTCCTATTGTCGCAACAGGTACTTTTTGACCTGCAGCTACATTTGGAGCACCACAAACAATTTGAAGTGGAGATTCTCCACCAATAGTTACCGTTGTTATTTTTAACCTGTCTGCATTAGGATGCTGCATACATGTTAACACTTCACCAACAACAATCCCTTTCAAACTTCCTTTAATCGACTCTACAACTTCTACCCCTTCTACTTCTAGCCCTAAATCGGTCAATAATTCTCCCGTTTTTTCAGCGTCCCAATCAATCCTTAAAAATTGTTTTAACCAATTGTATGATATTTTCATTTAGTTGTTTTATTTATCAAAGTGCAAAGTTACTTTAAAATTGAAAGATTAAAAAATGGATTGTATGAAAAATGCCGTATATTTGAAATGCTTTGATCCAAATTACTTTATCTTTATTCATGCATCAAGAAAACAAGCAAATAAAAATTGGTTTTACCACAACAACGATGTAAAAGAATCTGTCGCAAAATTTCCTAAAGTCACTTTAACACACAAAAAAATATTACACAACAACATTGTAGCCAATTTAAGAAATTGACAATCCGAGAAATATTAAATACGACTGAACACAGACCTTGGGGAATTCCAACTGAAAACTGGAAGTTTTATCAAGAGTGGAATAATGCACTATTTCTTCATTGGCAAGTTGAATTAAGCGAACTAAAAAAGTTTGTGCCAAAAGAATTAGAAATTGATCTTTTTGAAGGAAAACCTTGGGTTTCAGTAGTTGCATTTACAATGGAAAAAATTAGACCTAAAAACCTACCTTATTTCCCACCTATTTCAAATTTTGACGAAATTAATATTCGGACTTATATAAAATCAAATAATAAAACTGGCGTTTATTTTTTAAGTATTGAAGGAGGAACAAGCCTGTCTTGTAACTGTCTCTTATACACATCTGACGCTGCCGA
>CAJXUO010000034.1 GCA_913061425.1 uncultured Lutibacter sp. | reverse complement strand
TTCTTGATCTATAGAATATTCATAAACACCACTTCCACTTGCCACAACAGTAATTGTATTATCATACGTTGCTTCAGTAAAAATAATAGCGTCAATTATTGCAGTACTAGAAGCGTTCACGTTAATAGTTCTCTCTGATTCACAACCACTCTGAGCAGTTACAATAACCGTATATGTTCCTGTTGCATTGATATTGTATTCCGAAGTCATATGACTCGTTAAAACACCATTAAAATACCAATTAAAGGTGTGGTTTTCAAGTGAATTACTTGTCAAACGTGAATATAAAGGAATTGTATTTGGATATATATTTTCGCAATAAAAAACAGATTCGTCAGCAGCTAATAATGGTGTTTCTAGAATATTTATATTCACTGTAGAAATAGCAAAACATTGACTATTACTTTCTACTTTTACATATAGTATTTCTGAATTTAAAATCGAATTTTTATAAGGTGACGTCAAAGGGTTATCGTCAGTAGCATCTTGTTCTGTTAAAAAATAGTTTACAATTGCTCCTACAGGAATTTGATTTTGAAATGTCGCCGTAATATCATCAAAATTAAAAAAGGTATACCCATCTATCTCTAAATCATCACAAGTGTCAAATTGAGGTATTATTATTGTATTAGGAGAAATATCTAAAGTTAATTCTGCAAGACTATAACAGCCAAAATTAGATTCTACTCTAGCAAATACAACTTCTGAAGGAATTAAATTTTGATAATTCGTGGTGCTTGGGATTGCGTTAGCTACTATATTCTGATTTGCATCATTTTGATCAGTAAAAAAATTTGTGACTGTTAAAGAACTATTACTTGCAGTAATATCAGACTGCGCTTCTAATAAATTAAAAACTGTAATTCCATCTTGATTAAAATCACATTCGACAATTGTAGTGTCAAAAACGATAGGATTCTGTATATATTCTATTGAAATCCCTCCAAATACTGTGCAGTTGTTTTCTAAAGTCACTTCAACTGTATATACTCCAGCATCAACAACAGTAAGCAATTCTGTGATTTGAGTGTTCAGCAACACATCATCTTTAAACCATTGATAGGTATTGTTTCCTGCCTGAAAAGCATTCAATTCAATAGTGTCATTTTCACATAATGGATTATTTGTAGCGATAAGTCTGTCTTCTCCCAAATCTGTCGATAAGGTAAAACTTCCTGCTTCAAGAAAAACAGCAGAATCATATCTATAATTTTGTTCGTCTGCTATAACCAATTTGACATGATACGTTACAGATGGAATAATAGTAACAGTTGCAACCAAAACTTTTGTTTGTCCATTAAAATTAATTGGAGAGACTGAACTATTAAAACTTTCAAAATACACTTCATTTTCTTCTTGGCATTCACCAGGAATTTCAGGGTGTACAGTCGTTACTTTTACAGGGATTTGAGTATTAGGAACTAGAGCAATGTTTTCATATTCCGTTTCACTTATTGGACGAATTAAAAACCCAAACAAGTCAGAATACTGACAAGTACTCGCATTACCCTCTTGATATTCTTCTGAAGCAAAAATATATTTGAAACTTATTTCAGATGCAGTTGATGTAAACTCAAATTCTAAAATTGTTGCGTTTGTAGTGTTTGATTCATCTAATACATATTCTAAATCACTATCTCCCAGCCAATTTGGAGCATCATCATCACTTAAAGTTGTATTTGGACCTTCAGTATTTTCAAGTTTCCCTGTACTTAAAACAATCCCTCTTTCAAATGGGAAAGTTGTTCCTGAAGCATCAAAAAAACCATAACTCTCATCCGCTCCTCCAAAGTCACCTCCTACTACATTTGTTACAATAACGTTATCAATACAGTCACTATCAATTAAAATATCTTCTATAAGTTCTTGTGCAGTATAAGTCTGACTATCTACTTGAATGTTTTGAGCAAGAGATAGCAATGGAACTAAATAAAAAATAGATCTAAAAAACCGTTTCATCATTTAATTGAAAACGAACTAATATAATTTTTTCTTTTTAAAGAAGGCTTTAAAACCAGTGCAAAAAAAAAGTCCTAATGAAAGAACTTCTTTATTTTTATAATTGAATAGAACTAGATTTTTTTAACACGAACAGCATTCATTCCCTTTAATCCCTTTTCTAATTCAAATTGTACTTTATCGTTCTCTGCAATCTCATCAATCAAACCAGAAACGTGAACAAAATACTTCTCTTGAGTTTGTGTATCTAAAATAAATCCAAAACCTTTAGAGGTATCAAAAAATGATACTTTCCCTTGCTTTTCTTTAGATTCCTCTTCACCTTCAACCTTCTTAGGTATCCCAAGAATAATATCTTCTGCGTCAACTATTATCTTATCCTCAGGATCTGGTGGAGTATCTGTAATGCGTCCATACGCATCAACATAAGCCAACATATCTTCTAATTTCCCACCTTTAACAGAGCTAGATTTACGTTCCTCTTTTTTCTTCTGCTTTAATTCACGTTTTTTCAAACGCTTTTTCTCCTTTTCACTCTTGTTAAAAGTCTGTTGCGATTTTGCCATTTATTGTCTTAATATTTATTTTTAGTGTTGTTTTTTTAGAGCCTAGCAATTTATACAATTTATTTGAGAAATAAAAATCTAATCTTCAGGTGGTCTACCGTGAATCTCCTCAAAGATTACATCAAAATTCTCACGTAAATGTATTCGTAATTTTTTTCTGTAATCATCATTTAGCCAATCAATAAAATTGTGCGTACTTCTACATATACACTTGCTATATCTATCAATTCTATGATTAATATCATCATTCAATAACTTTGCCAAAGCATATGCATCATAGACATCTTCACTGTTTTCTATACATATTTTTGCATGATGATCAATAGATTTCTCTAAAACCACTTTAGAAGATAGCCCTTTTGCTACAGAATCTACATATGTTTTTTTGACATCAAAATATACTTCGTCTGAATTTGAAAACTCACTTCTCAATTCTGGAGGCATTTTATATCTAAAATCACTTTCTAAATCTTCATCATTTAATAACTTATCAAGATAATGATCTGGAGATCTAAATATTTTTTGCCAGTCTAAATCGGCTCCCCAAGGACCAAATCGATGAAAATTATTTCCTAAATCTATTATTGAAAATTTTGCTTTGTTATTTAATATTCTTGAACCACGACCAACCATTTGATAGTATAATCCCAATGATTTTGTGGCTCTGTTTAATATAATTGTATCAATTGTTGGTTCATCAAATCCTGTTGTTAAGATACTAACTGATGTAAGTATCGCATGTGGAGTTTCTTTAAACCATTCCAATAATTTTGCTCTATCTTTTTTACTAACAGTATTATCTAAATGTGCGATTGGATATCCTGCTGCTTTAAATGTTTCGTAAACATGTATTGATGTATTAATACCGTTATTGAAAATTAATGTTTTTTTACCTTTAGAATGTGTTTCATAAGACATTAACAACTTTGATAACATGTCGTTATTGGTATATAAATCTTCAGAAGATTTAACTGTATAATCTCCATTTGTACCAATTTCTAAAGAAGTTAAGCCTACATTGTATGAATATGTTTCTGCACGTGCAAGGAACTCATTTTCTATCAATGCTTCAATTGTTTCTCCAACAATAAGTTCGTTGTAATTATCCTTCATAGGAAGTTTAACATTTGAACTCAAAGGTGTTGCAGTAACTCCTAAAATAAATGACTTCTCAAAAAACTTGAATAATTTAGTAAACGAATTGTAATGTGCCTCATCAATAATAACTAAACCAATATCAGAAATATCTAATTTATCATCATTCAGCCTATTATTTAGAGTCTCTACCATAGCAACAAAACAATCATATTCTGATTGATCTTCTAAATTTGCTTTACTATCAACTACTTTATTTACAACACCAAATTCTGTAAGCATGTTAGATGTTTGCTTGCACAATTCAACTCTGTGAGTCATCACCAAAACTCTTTTTTTATGATGCTTCAAATATTGCCTAACAATTTCAGAAAAAATTACTGTCTTACCTCCTCCTGTTGGTAACTGATATAACAAATGATAATCATCTGGAGCGTCTTCAAAACTTTTAAAAATTTTATTTATTGCGCCTTTCTGATAATTATATAAATCTTTACCTGATTTTCTTTCTTGTAGTTCAGCAGTAGTTACTTCTAGCATTATCTAATTTTTGATGACGTACAAAAATACGTCCTTTATGAGGATATTTTAGCTATTTTTATGAAAAAATATAAATAGTAATAAACACCTTATCAAGAAAATGCTCCAAAAAGTACATCAGCACTTTATCATATATAAACCGTATGGTTATTTAAGTCAGTTTATAAATAATCAAACCAAAAGAACTAATAAAAAATTATTGGGTGATTTATTTGACGTTCCTGCTGACACTATGGCTATTGGCAGATTGGATGAGAAGTCTGAAGGATTATTATTGCTAACTACTGATGGAAAGACAAGTGAATTTATACGAAGTAGTAAAGTTGAAAAAGAATATTATGCTCAGGTTGATGGACTTATAACTTCTAATAGTATTGAAAAACTTAAAAATGGTGTTGAAATCGGCATAGAAGGTGCTGTATATTTGACCAAGCCTTGTGAAGCCAAAATATTGACTGAAATTCCAATTTTTGAAGAACGAAGTAAAAAAGTTAGAGATGATAGACATGGTCCAACAAGTTGGCTGTCAATTACGTTAAGAGAGGGTAAGTTTCGACAAGTTCGTAAAATGACTGCAGTAGTTGGACTTCCAACATTGCGCCTCATACGAGTACGCATAGGAAGCATAAAACTTGATACAATGAAACCTGCGGAAATTATTGAGTTAGAAGAGAATTTTGAAGTTTAACGCTATTTTTTATCCTCTTTAGAACTATCCTCTTTCTTAGGCATTGGTCCTCTTAAATGAATAATCAATCCGTTTAAAAAATTACGTAAGATTTGATCCCCAACTTCCATATATTTATCGTGATTCTCATTTCTGAAAAATGAATTCAATTCACTTTTAGAAATTTTAAAATCTACTAAAGCCAAAATCTTGACCATATCTTCATCACGTAACTTATGTGCAACACGTAATTTCTTGAAAATATCATTGTTCGTCAATCCCATAATTTAAATTTTAGTTTCTACAAATTTAATCCCTAGTCCTCTTTCTAATTCTTGAATTCGATGTAAATCACTTGGAATTAATAAAGAAATTGAATATCCTGTTTTTCCTGCTCTTGCTGTTCTTCCACTTCTATGTGTGTAATACTCTAGTTTTTCTGGCAATTGATGATGAATCACAAAACCTAAATCATTTACATCAATTCCACGTGCTGAAACATCAGTAGAAACCAAAATATCAATCGTTTCTTTTTTAAACTTACGCATTACTTTTTCACGATCTCTTTGTTGCATATCTCCTTCTAAAGCATCAACAGAAAAACCTTCTTCCTTTAAAAATTCCGACAAGTTTTGAGTTCCCGCTTTCGTTCTACAAAAAACAATTCCTCTATCTGTTCCTCTACTTTCAAGTAAACGTACTAAAGCATTATTCTTTTCTTTTAAACTCGTTTTGATATATAAATGTGTGATATTCTCATTTACTAACGAGTCTTTGTTTACTTCTACTTTCTCTGCACTACTAGACATGTAAGTCTTCACTATTCTATCAATTTCTTGAGGGAAAGTTGCTGAGAACAACCAAGTGTTTGCTTTACCATTGGTGTATTTCAAGATTCTATTAATGTCTTGCTTGAAACCCATACTCAACATCTCATCGGCTTCATCTAACACCAAAGTTTGTACTTGACTAATATTTATTGCTCCTCTTTCAATTAAATCAATTAACCGTCCAGGAGTTGCTACAACTACATGTGTAGTTCGTTGTAATGCCTTAATTTGTTTTTCTATTTTTTCACCACCATAAACACCTTCTATAAATATTTTATGATCTACATATTTTGTAAACTTAAATAATTGCTTTTTTATTTGTTGAGCCAATTCACGCGTTGGAGATAAAATAAGTGATTGAATTACAGGTTCATTTGGATCAACTTGATGTAAAAGTGGTAATCCATATGCAGCGGTTTTTCCAGTTCCAGTTTGAGCCAAACCAATAAAATCTATTTTAGAATTAATTAGTTTTGGAATTGCTTTTTCTTGAATTTCTGTGGGAGTTTTGATCCCTAATTCATTTAATCCTTTAATATAATCTATATGGATTCCTAATCCCTTAAATGCCGACATGATATGGTTTTTATGAACTGCAAAAGTACATCATATTTTAATGATTATTACCATTAAACGGAGTGATAATTTAAGACTAAAAATATAATTAAAGTCCTAAATCAAAAAATTTAAGGCTTTTTTACTGCCCTATTTCTGTGACTACAAAACTTTGCAATTCATTATTTTCAAAAACAGCAGTTATTTCTATAGGATTACAACACACTTCGCAATCTTCAATATAGTCATGTGTATGCTCTGAAGAGTCAAGTAAAAAAGATATTTCTTCCCAACAATGTGGACATTGAAAAAAGTGTTCAAACATTTCTAATAAGCCAATAGTTCTTTTAAATCATCAACAAACCTAATTTTAGGTAAATACTTATTTTCCAATTGTTTTGCAAACGGAATTGGAGTTTCTATACTTGCACAACGCTTTACGGGAGCGTCTAAAGATTCAAAACAATTTTCGGTTATCAGTGCTGACAAATCTGATGCAATACCTCCAAACATACTATCTTCTTGAAGTATAATTACTCTTCCTGTCTTTTTTACTGAACTGAATACAGCATCCGTATCTAAAGGTTGTAGCGAACGCAAATCAATTAAATCAGCAGAAATAGTTGGATGCTCATCTAAAGTCGCCAAAGCCCAATGAACTCCTGCTCCATACGTTACAATTGTTACATCTTTACCTTCTTTTAAAATACTTGCTTTTCCAAACGGAATTGTAAAATAATCATCTGAAACTTCTTGATACACAGAACGATATATCGCCTTGTGCTCAAAAAACAATACTGGATTTGGATCTTCAATTGCTGTTGCCAATAATCCTTTCGCATCTTGTGGAAATGCAGGATATACTACTTTTAACCCTGGAGTATGTGTAAACCATGCTTCATTTGTTTGGCTATGAAATGGACCTGCTCCAACATCTGCACCACAAGGCATTCTTAAAACGATATCGGCATTTTGCTGCCAACGATAGTAAGATTTTGCTAATAAATTTATAACAGGATTAAATCCAGAAGTAACAAAATCAGAAAATTGTAATTCCACTACGCTTTTAAAACCATTGATTGACAGTCCGTATGCAGCTTCTATAATTCCAGACTCACAAATAGGTGTATTTCTAATTCTATCCTCTCCAAATTGCTCTAAAAACCCTTCCGTAACCTTAAAAACACCGCCATACTCAGCAATATCTTGACCCATGATAATCATATTATCATGTTTCTCCATAGATTGCCTTAAGCCATTAGAAATAGCATCAACCAACCTGATTTTACTTTTCTTTTCTGTTGGCTTCACTTCTTGATACTCAAAATCTTGAAAAACATCACTTAATTCATTTTCTATTGATGATTCATGAATTTCTTCTTTAACTGCTTTTTTCCAATTTTCATCAATTTCTTTACTGATTGCTTTCTTGAAAACTAAAATTTCATCTATCGTAATTAATTTTTCGTCTAATAAATATTTTTGGTAATTCTTAATCGGATCTTTTTCTGCCCATTCTTGAGTCAATTCCTTAGGTACATATTTAATACCACTCGCCTCTTCGTGACCTCGCATTCTGAACGTTTTGAATTCCAACAATAAAGGTCTTGGGTTCTTTCGTACATCTTCTGCCAGTTGATTTACTTTTGTATAAACCTCTAAGATATTATTACCGTCAATTATATGACTTTCCATTCCGTAACCTATTCCTTTATCAGCTACATCTTGGTTTAAAAACTGTTGCGCACTTGGTGTTGACAATCCATATCCATTATTTTCAATACAAAATAATACAGGCAATCCCCAAACCGAAGCAATATTCAATGCCTCATGAAAATCTCCCTCACTTGTTCCACCTTCACCAGAAAAAACAGCCGTAACTTTCTTTTCGCTTCTTAACTTATTTGCTAAAGCAATTCCATCCGCTACTCCTAATTGCGGACCTAAATGCGATATCATTCCAATAATATTATACTCTTGAGTACCAAAGTGAAAAGAACGATCTCTACCTTTAGTAAATCCATTCATTTTTCCTTGCCACTGACTGAATAACCTACTTAAAGGAACTTCACGTGTAGTAAAAACACCTAAATTACGATGCATTGGCAAAATATACTCATCTTGCTCTAAAGATGAAGTAACTCCTACAGAAATTGCTTCTTGCCCTATTCCAGAAAACCATTTAGAAATTTTACCCTGACGCAGAAGCACCAGCATTTTCTCCTCGATCATGCGAGGTTTCAGTAAAGACTTATACAGTTTAATTAACTGATTGTCAGTTAATTTATTTCGATTATATGTTATGATAACTATAAATTTAAAATTTGTTAAATCTGTCTCTTATACAC
>CAJXUO010000033.1 GCA_913061425.1 uncultured Lutibacter sp. | reverse complement strand
TATTTGGAGTTTCTAAATTCATTTGTAATAATTTTTACTGATTCCATTCACTTGGATTTTCTCTCCAAGCATTCAAAGTATCTAATTCTTTTTCTGAAATATAATTTGTGTCATTTGCTTGTTCAAGTAATGCAGCGTAATTACTTAATGTTGTCAATTCAACATTGTCCTTTTTAAAATTTTCTTCAGCAAGTGAAAATCCGTATGAGAAAATAGCAACCATTCCTTTTACTGTTGCGTTTTCTTTCTTCAAGGCTTTTACAGCATTCAAACTGCTTTTCCCAGTGCTTATTAAATCTTCAATAACTACAACATTAGAACCACTCTCAAGCATCCCTTCAACTTGGTTTTGTCTTCCATGTTTTTTAGGTTCAGGTCTAACATACACAAAAGGAACACCTAACTCTTCGGCAACCAAAACGCCAATTGCAATGGCACCAGTTGCTACACCTGCAATTACATCAGGTTTTCCATATTTTTCTACAACCAAATTTGCTATTTCTTGTCTTAAATAGGTTCTGATTGTAGGAAATGAAAGTACAGTTCTGTTATCACAATATATAGGTGATTTCCATCCAGACGCCCAAGTGAAGGGGTCGTTTGGCTGTAATTTTATGGCTTTAATTTGTAGTAAAAGTTCAGCAGTTTTTTTTGCAGTATCTTTGTTCTCGATCATGCCACAAATGTACACAATTTTCTGCAACGACATTCCAATTTATTTAACAGATAGTATAGAAAATGTATCTGAAGATTTCTTTTTTTATAAAGATGATATTTCAATAGAAGAAGTTTTAAATATCGCAAAATCAAATCGATTTAATAAAGTGATATTATATCATGTTGATTTAAAATTACTTTGGAAAGAATTTAAATGGTTTTTTAAAATTGAAAAAGCAGCAGGAGGTTTAGTGCAAAATGAAAACAAAGAAATATTATTTATATATAGATTTGAAAAATGGGATTTGCCAAAAGGAAAAATTGAAAAAGGAGAATCAAAAAAGAAAGCTGCGAAAAGAGAAGTGGAAGAAGAATGTGGAGTGAATGAATTGAAAATTAGTGGCAAACTTCAAAACACATATCATATTTTTCAAAGAGAAAATTGGGAAATATTAAAAGTAACATATTGGTATTCAATGAATACAACTTATAGCGGAACTTTACAGCCGCAAATTGAAGAAGGTATTACCAAGGTGATTTATAAAAATAAAGAAGACGTAAAAAAAGCGTTGGAAAACACCTATGGAAATATAAAATTGCTATTTAATAAGTAATGTCATTCCTGTGAAAGCAGGAATCTAAACTTAATTTTGCATGGATTCCTGCCTTCGCAGGAATGATAAATCAATTATAAACACGTGCGCTACAAAAGAATACTTGAAGGAATTTAGAGAAATAGCCTATTGCGCTTTGCTATTAAAAGAGTACCTTTGGCGCTTCAAAAAAATTGAATAATGACAGACTTTATTAGAAAAAGAACAGCGAATGCTAAAAATGATATTTTAAGTGGATTAACTGTTGCGTTGGCATTAGTTCCAGAAGCAGTAGCATTTGCATTTGTTGCAGGAGTAGACCCATTAGTTGGGTTGTATGCTGCATTTATGGTTGGTTTGATTACTTCAATTTTTGGAGGTCGTCCTGGAATGATTAGTGGAGCAACTGGAGCCTTAGCAGTAGTTATGGTTGCACTTGTTGCTAAAGGGAATTCTATGGGTGTTGAAGGTGAACAATTAGGGTTGTATTATCTTTTTGCAACCGTTATTTTGATGGGTGTTATTCAAATGCTTGCTGGAGTTTTTAAACTTGGAAAGTTTGTGAGGTTGATTCCACATCCTGTAATGATGGGATTTGTGAATGGACTGGCAATCGTGATATTCTTGTCGCAACTAGGAATGTTTAAAGAAACGGTAGGAGGAGATAAGGTGTGGATGCAAGGTTCTCAATTATGGATTATGATTGGACTTGTAGGATTGACTATGGCAATCATGTTTGGACTTCCAAAACTGACTAAGAAATTGCCAGAAGCATTGGTTGCGATTTTGGTTGTGTCTGGAATTGTAATATTTGGAAATTTAGATGTAGCAACAGTTGGTAGTTTTATACATGATGGAGGTGGAGAAGGCTTAAAAGGTGGATTGCCATCTTTTCAATTTGATATATTTAATAAAGTTCCTTTCAATTTAGAAACATTAATTTTTATTGGACCTTATGCTTTAATATTAGCTGCAATTGGTTTGATAGAATCTCTAATGACGTTGAATTTAATTGACGAATTAACAGAAACAAGAGGAAACTCAAATAAAGAATGTTTGGCTCAAGGTGGCGCAAATATTGTAACAGGACTTTTCGGAGGAATGGGTGGATGCGCGATGATTGGACAATCATTAATTAATATAAAAGGAGGAGGTAGAACAAGACTTTCTGGAGTTGTTGCTGCATTGACCTTATTGGCCTTTATTTTATTCGCTTCAGGATTAATTGAACAAGTTCCTATCTCTGCATTAGTAGGAGTAATGTTTATGGTTGTTGTAGGTACTTTTGCATGGTCTAGTTTTAGAATAATGAATAAGATTCCAAAGACGGATGTTTTTGTATTGATATTAGTTTCTGGACTAACAGTAATTTTTGATTTAGCAATTGCAGTAATTGCTGGAGTTATTGTAAGTGCATTGGTTTTCGCTTGGGAAAGCGCAAGACGTATTCGTGCACGTAAGCGTGTGAAGACTGACGGAACGAAAGTGTATGAAATTTGGGGCCCTTTATTCTTTGGTTCTATAACAGCATTTAATGATAAATTTGATGCTAAAAACGATCCTAAAAATGTTGAGATTGATTTTGTAGAAGCAAGAATAAGTGATCATTCTGCATTAGAGGCTATTTTCACATTGGTAAATAAATACGAAGCAGAAGGAAAGTCAATCAAATTGAAACATTTAAGCACAGATTGTAAGGTGTTATTATATAAGGCAAGTCCAAAATTCAGAGAAGTAATTGTTGAGGATATTGAGGATCCAAGATATCACTTGGCTGAAAATCCAGAGGCATTTACAAAACCTCTTTCGGAATATAAGTTGTAGTTATTTTAATTTTACACGAACACTATCAGGAACGAGAACAGTATAATCTCCATTATTTTTAATTACTTCACGTACAATACTAGAGCTAATAAATGAAGTTTTGGCTGCTGTTAATAAGAATACTGTTTCTATTTTAGAGAGTTTTCTGTTGGTATGAGCAATCGCTTTTTCAAATTCAAAATCTGCAGGGTTTCGAAGACCTCTTAAAATAAATTGGGCATTAACTTTTTTACAAAAATCAATCGTTAATCCTGTATAATCCACCACTTTAACATTTGGCTCGTTTTTAAACGACTCTTCTAAAAACTGCTTTCTTTCTTCCAATGAAAACATATATTTTTTTTCAGAATTCACTCCAATTGCTACTATGACTTCATCAAAAAGATGAATACCACGTTTAATAATGTCATAATGACCTAAAGTAATTGGATCAAAAGATCCTGGAAATAATGCTCTTCTCATTTTATAAATTTACAATAATTATTTCAATGCTTCTTCAATAGCATTTCCGAATAAATCTTCAAGACTTATTCCTGCTTTGTTTGCTTGTTGTGGTAAAATACTTTCAGTTGTCAATCCAGGAACCGTATTTATTTCTATCATGTGAGGTTCGCCATCAATAAGAATGTATTCGCTTCGAGAAAATCCATTCATTTTTAATAAGGTATAGACTTTTTTAGCAACTTCATTTACACGTTCTGTTTCCTTTTCAGATATTCTTGCAGGAGTTATCTCTTGTGATTTCCCGAGGTATTTTGCTTCGTAATCAAAGAAATCATTTTCCGAAACTATTTCTGTAATTGGTAAGACTTTTACTTCACCTTTATAGGTTATAACACCTACAGAAACTTCAGTTCCATCAAGAAAAGATTCAATGATAATTTCATCATCTTCTTTAAATGAAGTTTCAATGGCTTGTTTTAAATCTTGTTTTTTATTCACTTTGGTAATTCCAAAACTGCTTCCTGCTTTATTGGCTTTTACAAAACATGGTAAACCAACGGTATCAATTATTTCTTGTTCATTTAAGCTGTCGCCAAGATTTAAATAATAAGAAGTAGCCATTTTAATTCCGTAAGGTTTTAAAACACTTAGGCAATCTCTTTTATTAAAAGTGAGTCCCATTTGATATGAAGGAGCTGAAGTATGTGGAATGTTCAATAACTCAAAATATGAAACTAATTGTCCATCTTCTCCCGGACTTCCATGTATAGCATTGAAAACACAATCAAAAGTTGTTTTCTGATTATTTATTGTTGCAGAAAAATCATGCTTATTAATAAGATATTCGATTTCGTTTTGTACCAAAACCCACTTATCTTTAAAAATATTAACCGCAAAAACGTTGTATTTATTTTTGTCTAAGTTGTCACAAACAACTTGCCCACTTTTTAATGATATTTTATATTCTGATGAGTAACCTCCCATCACAACAGCAATGTTTTTCTTCATTAGATAATTTGCTTTAAAACAAAAATACAAAAAGAAATAACTCTACTTTGAATAATTATTAAAAACCAATCATAATACCGATAGAAGGCAAAACATTTCCAGATTCATTTTCTATAGAATATGTCTGATATCTCTGGTTGTCAGTTGGGTTTTCAACCGGATTTCCATTTCCATCTCTAACTACATCTAAGAAAGATTGAGTTTCAATTTTCGCACCATATGCATTTTGTATATCTAAATAAGCATTTAAATACCATTTATCAAAATACCATTTCTTGTCAACTCTTAAATCTAAGGAATGTGAAGTTGGGTTTCTTTCAGTATTCAATCGACTCCAATCATTTATACCCTGTTGACTTACATCCCAAATTTCTTTAGTTGATGATAATTCAACATCATAAGGAGTGTATGGAGCTCCACCTAAAAGTCTAAACTTCGCGCCAACTTCCCAGTTTTTCGCTAATTTTTTTCCTACAACAATATTAAAAATATGTTTATTGTCCCATGATGAAGGAACGTATTTATTATTACTGTCTTTGAATTCACTTCTCACATAGGTGTATGATAAAATTCCATAAATTTTATTACTTAATTTTTGTTGCATCATCAATTCTATACCGTAACTTTTTCCTGATGAAGTTGAGTTTGCAGCTTCGTTTCCAATGACACCAAAATCAGCGCCAAGATTGGCAAGTGAAATATTTTTATCAAGTAAAAATGGATACTTATCATACTTTTTGTAAAAACTTTCCAATGATATTTTAGAATACTTGGTAGGTCTGTATTCTAAACCTGTACTAATTTGATTGTTTTCTATGTATGTCACCCTATTTTCTTTATTGATCAGGATATTATTATTATTGTCTCTATATCCTAAAATAGTATAAGGCGGAAGTTGGAAGTATTTTCCAAGACTCAAACCTAGACTTAGTTTCTCATTTATAGCATATGAGGCAGAAAACCTTGGAGAAAATTGTTTTAAAGGGTTATTCATTTCATTAGAATAATCATTAAAATCTGTTCTAAAACCAGCAGATAATGATAAGTTGTCATTAAAAAAAGAACGACTTACTTGACCAAATGCAGCAAATTTATTGAAGTTAATTTTAGAATTAAAATCAATTGTTTGAACAGTATTATTAATTTGTCTTTTATTGAATGTTGAATTCTTGTAGGTGCTATTTTCAAGTCCAACGCCAAAATTTATTTTCCAGCCTTTATTCCAACTTGTATTTTCAAACCTGAATTTTGTTTCAATTTCTTCAGATTCATAATCAAGAAGTAAATTACTTAGTTGTTCGTCATTATTTAAATATTTATTTGCGCTATTACTTAAGTGATTTCTACTTAAAACAAAAGTTTGGTTACTGTTTTCAGAATAATGTTTCCAATTGATTCCAACAGTATAATTCCATTGAGAGTTTATAGGAATATTTCCAAGAATATAATTGTTTCTATCGATAGTTTCTTGGTCAGTAACTCCTTCATTTGCTTCTGTATTTATTTTAAAATCATCAATTGCGCCTAAACCTATAATAGTAAGTTTGTTTTTCTCATTAATATCTATTGATTGCTTGTATTGAAAGTCGTTATAAGTAGGTAAAAAAGGTAAGTTGATTAACTTAAATAAAGCTTGCAAATAAGAGCGTCTAGCTGATAAAATAAAAGTAGATTTTTCACCCATAGGGCCGTCTAATGTTATTCCTGCGTCAGAAGAGCCTAATAAAAAAGTTCCAGTAAGTTTTTCTTTGTTTCCAGTTATTTGTTCAAATTCAAGAATTGAACTTAATGTGTTTCCTCTATTTGCTGGAAAAGTACCAGAATAGAATTCAACATTTTTTATAAAGTTTACATTTATCATTCCTACAGGACCTCCTGAAGATCCTTGTGTTGCAAAGTGATTGATATTTGGCACTTCTATACCATCAAGGTAAAAACGGTTTTCATTTGGAGCGCCACCTCTTACTATAATATCATTTCTAAAAGAAACTGTCGAACCAACTCCAGGTAATATTTGTATTACTTTAGAAATATCTCTATTCCCTCCAGGATTACGATAAATTTCTTCAGCACTTATTTTTTGAAGATTTATTGGAGATTCTTTAGATTTTTTAAAAGGCGAAACTTCTAATTGGATTTCATCTAAACTACTTGTTTCTTCAAGTAATGTTATGTCCAATGTAACGAATTTATTGGTAGGAACATTTATATCATAAAATACAGTACTTTCAAAACCTAAAAAACTAACAGTTATAGTGTAATTTCCAGGAGTTAAGTTTTCTAATAAGTAATTTCCATTTTCATCAGAAGTTGTGCCAATCTCTGTGTTTTCGATCAGTATGGCTGCGCCTTTGATAGAATTATTGTTTATTTCATTAGAAATTCTTCCTTTGATTGTTCCGGCTTGAGCAAACATCTCAAAGCTTAAGGTTACTAGAATAAAAAATAAATACTTTTTCAATTTCATTTTTTTGATTTAATAATTTTTACAAAAATAAAGAATTGCCGACAGAAGAAGATTCCTCTATCGACAATTATAGTTAACTAACAAACAAACTAACTAACTAACTATACTAATAAAAAACTATTAAAGTGTAGGGAGCAATACTTTGTCTATAACATGAATAACACCATTGCTACCTTGAATGTTTACTTCTAAAACGTTTGCTACATCAGAAGTTGAATCTGTCAAGGAAACGCCACCACTTCCAATATTTACTGTAATATCTTGTGTATTTAGCATTTCAACTACTTGACCATCAGACAAATCAGTACTAAACACTCTGGCTCCTACAGCATGGTATAAAAGAATGTCACTAATTTGTGCCTCTGTTAATGTTGGTATTACTGAAGATATTTCAGCAAAAGCTGCATCGGTTGGTGCAAATACTGTAATATTATCTGAATCGATAATGGCTTGAGTAATACCACTATATGCAGGAGAGGTTAATAGACTTACAAGAACTGTGAATTCTGGATTTTCCGCTTGAGATAAAGCAACAGCAATATCAATTACATTTGGTGCTGGTGGTACTAAAGTTCTATTAATTTTATGTACTACTCCATTATTTTTTTCGATATCTACTTCTGTAATTTGGGTTAACCCATTAATAAGTACAGAATTAGTTAAATATCCTAAATAAATATTTTGGTTATCACTCAACGTTGTTGCAACTCCATCAGCAGGTAATTCACTGGATAATACTTTTGCACCTAAAACATGGTATAATAATATAGGCGATAAAGCAGCAGCATCTAAACCATCTAAAGAAGTAATTCCTGCAGCTACAAATGCATCATTGCTTGGAGCAAACAAAGTTAAACCTTGAGTTGTTGAAACTGTGTTTAATAAATTTGCTTTTTTAAGTGCAGCACTCAATATAGAATACTCATTTTCAAATAAGAATACTTCTGATATTGAACCTAATGCGTTTGTTACAAATGAAGGTAACAATACAGTATCAACAACATGAATCACTCCATTCGTTGCTTCTAAATCAGCAGCAATAACATTTGCAGTATTTATTTTTACACCTGAGGCTAAATCTATTGATATAGTTTCATAAGGTAATAATGTATAAACTGTACCATTTGTTAATTGAGTAGATAGTACTTTTTGACCTAGTATATGATATTCTATAATTTCTCTAACTAAATCAATAGGTAATTCACTTAAACTAGATTTTCCAAGTGCAGTTAACAAATTACTGAAAGCAGTATTATTTGGTGCAAATACAGTTAATTCAGCATCTGGATTATTTGCTGCCGCAAATAAATCTGAAAATTCTGGCATTGAAAGAATACTTACTAATGTTGAAAAATCAGGATTACTTGCTGCTATTCCAACTATAGTTTCTGTAGGTTGAATGATTTCAATTATCATATCATCGTTATCATCATCATTACAACTAACGAATAATAATGTAGAGCTCAAAACCATGACTAAGAATAGAAATGGAAATTTTTGTGTAAGTTTTTGTTTAATGTTTTTCATTGTTCAATTTTTTTATTTTAATTATTGAACAAATATAGATAAAATTATTCCTGTCTCTTATACACATCTCCGAGCCCACGAGACCTCTCTACATCT
>CAJXUO010000032.1 GCA_913061425.1 uncultured Lutibacter sp. | reverse complement strand
TAAGAGACAGGTAATGCTCATTACTTGCATATAACTACTCATCTTTTTCATTATTTCTGCCATTTTATTTGAAACTTCACCAGAAACTCCAGTATCAATTTCATCAAAAATAATTGTTGGTAATTGAGTATATGAAGATAGGATAGATTTAATTGACAACATGATTCTTGATAATTCTCCACCAGAAGCAATCTTCTTTAATTCTCCAAAATTCTCTCCTTTATTTGCTGAATAAAATAATTTCAATTCATCTTTTCCGTTTGATAAAAATGAATCAGAACTTGACAATTCAAATTTAAATCGAGAATTTTCCATTCTTAAATCTGACAATATATTTTCTAATTCTTTTACGAATTTTGGGATTATAACTTGTCTATTGTTATGGATTTTTAATGCGTTTTTGTTTAATTCTAAAGCAATGTTTGAAACTTCTTTTTCTTTTTGCTCAATAACTTTAGAAGAATTTTGAACTAACTGCACTTTCTCAAGAAGCACTTCTTTGACATCCAACAATTCAGAAATTGAAAGCACATTATGCTTTTTTAATAAATCATAAATGAGTTGTAATCGGTCACTTAACCTATCAATTTCTTCTTTAGAATAACTTACGTTTTCATTAGAATTTTCTATTTCTTGTACAATATCTTTTAACTCTATTTCTAAACTTTGAATCCTATTGAATAGTTCATTGTAATGATCTGAAAATGTAGAGATTTGAGCAATTTTAGATTTAACTAAATTAATTGAATTATTTATTCCAACATCTTCATTGTTATAAATTTGAATACTTTCTAATAAATTATTTTTTATAAGTTCTACATTATTCATTAATTGTAGTTCTCTTTCAACCTCTTCTTGTTCACCATCAACTAAATTGGACGTTTCCAACTCTTCATACAAATGTAAATTATAATCGTATTGTTGCGTAAAATTCTCTTGTGAGTTTATCAACTCGTCTAATTGCTTTTGAAGTTTAGTATAGGTTGCTAAAGTATTCTTATACGATATAATCAATTCATTATTTGAAGCCAAAGCATCTAAAATTTCAAACTGATATCTAGTGTTTGACAATTCTAATGTTTGATGCTGTGAGTGAATGTCAATTAGTTTTTGACTTAATAAATTTAAAACTGAAAGAGTTGTAGGTGTATCATTTATAAAGGCTCTTGATTTACCTGAAGGTAAAATCTCTCTTCTTATAATTGTATTGGATTCGAAATCTAAATCTTCACCTTCAAAAAATGTTTCTAAATTATATTGCTGAATATTAAATTCTGCTTCAATAATACATTTTTCTAAATTATTCTTCAAATACGTTGCGTCAGCTCTTTTACCAAGAACCAAACTCAAAGCACCTAAAAGTATTGATTTACCGGCGCCTGTTTCACCTGTAATAATAGAAAATCCATTATTAAAGTCAACACTCAATTGTTCAATTAGTGCAAAGTTTTTTATTGAAAGTTTTGTTAGCAATTACTTATATCTATTTGAAGTTTCGCTATTTAATATTATTCCACTTAGTAGTGTTTACCGGAGACATTTTCATCAAATCTTCCTTTAGATTCTCTGTGTTATATCGCGGTCCTCCAGAAAACACATCCACAATCTCATCAGCCTTTGAATCCATAAATGTACGAATTAAAAGCGCATTAGGACGACGATTATAAATTGTCTTAAGTAATCCTATTGACGCAACAATTTGTTCTTTACCATCCTCTTTATCATCATGAAATACATCTAGACCAAGTCTATTATACGTGTAGACTGCTTTTCTAAAACCTATAAACGTGTTTGAAAGAACATCATTTATTAGTCTATATCTTGTTGGACCTGTATCTGTACTACTCCAACCTACAAAACCGCCTTGTTGTGCTTGATTTACAACCTTTTCTGCTGCTTTGAAATATTCATCGCCACCGTTTATTGCAAAAGAATCTCCATCAATTCCTAAAATTGTATACACATAAAATGCAATCACAGAAACTAAATTAGAATCAAAAGCATTAGGGTTAAATTGCAAGTTTTGAAACTCAGTATATCTAAATGATATGTTATTATCCTTAAAATTAAAAACGGGTGTTAAATAAGTAGAATTATAAATAGGCCTTGATGATTGTATTTGAATATCGCCTTTAAAATCGGTAGAAGATGATTGTTCAGAAATAGTCAACGTAAAAATACATTGAATTTTTTCTTGTTGCTTAAAATTTCTATTTGTCCACTTTTTTTGATTTACAAACTCAGTTAATGAACGCTCTAATGTTTGATAGACTTGTTTATTAGAACCCGAAATTTGATCAGAATTTATAGTTACTGACGCATTTAGTTCTTGAGCGTTTACTTGGGTAACGGTCAAAAAGATAATCAGTATTTTAAAAAGTGTTTTCATCTATAGTATTCTATTGATTATTTCGTTCAAAATATCTACAGCAACTTCTGCTTTAGATTTTAGAGCAAATTCGGAAATTTTTTCTGATTTATCAATAATTGTCACCTTATTTGTTTCCTTTTTAAACCCAGCGCCTTTGTCTTTTAATGAATTTAGAACGATTAAGTCTAAATTTTTACGTTTCAACTTTCCTTTAGCATTCTCTAATTCATTATTGGTTTCTAAAGCAAAACCAACTAAAAACTGATTCTTTTTTTGCGCTCCTAGTGAAGCCAAAATATCTTTTGTCTTTTCTAATTCAACTACCATTTTAGCATCTTCCTTCTTAATCTTAGTTGAAGAAATACTAACTGGTTTAAAATCTGCAACTGCTGCAGAAAGAATTGCAATATCAATTGTTGCATACCATTTATGAACAGCATCAAACATTTCTTGTGCACTCACAACATCTATTCTGTTTACAAACGAATGCTTAATTTTTTCATTTGAAACTCCTGTTATTAAAATAACTTCAGCACCAAGGTTTGCAGCGGCATTGGCTAACTCAAATCCCATTTTTCCTGAAGAATGATTCCCTATAAAACGTACAGGATCTATCGCTTCGTATGTTGGACCTGCAGTAATCAATACTTTTTTTCCTCTAAGTGGTAATTTTGAAACAATTTCAGCTTCAATAAAAGATACAATATCTTCTGGCTCTGCCATTCTGCCTTCTCCTACCAATCCACTTGCAAGTTCTCCACTTCCAACAGGAATACATATATTCCCAAAGCGTTCTAAACTCTCAATACTTTTTTTTGTAGATGGATGTTTAAACATATCTAAATCCATTGCTGGAGCAAAATATACAGGACATTTGGCAGATAAATAGGTTGCTAATAATAAGTTATCACTTGTACCATTAGCCATTTTTGAAAGTGTATTTGCTGTTGCGGGAGCAATCAACATCAAGTCAGCCCAAAGACCTAAATCTACATGATTATTCCACAACTCATTTTCATCTTCTTTGTCATAAAAAGTAGATAAAACAGGGTTTCTAGAAAGTGTAGATAATGATAATGGTGTGACAAAATCTTTAGAAGCAGGTGTCATAATAACTCGTACTTGAGCACCTGCTTTTATAAAAAGTCTTACTAAATAAGTAGTTTTATAAGCAGCAATTCCAGCGGTTACGCCAAGTAATATATTTTTACCGCTTAAGATTGACATCAGACTAGTTTTCTTCTGAATCTGGATTTCTATGATATGTACGGCTCTCTAACCATTCTTCAACAGCCATAGCCGTTGGTTTAGGTAAGCGCTCATAAAATTTTGAAACTTCGATTTGTTCTTTGTTTTCAAAAACCTCTTCTAAACTATCATTATGAGTAGCAAACTCATCAAGTTTATCAATCAATTCCTTTTTCAAGTCGCCGTTAATTTGAGCAGCTCTTTTTGCCATTATTACGATAGCCTCATATAAATTTCCAGTTGAGTTCTCAACTGCGTCTCTATCATAAGTTATTGTAGATAATGGTGCTTCTGAATTTTTATAGTCCATCTTTTTAATTTTCTAAGTTTGCAACTATATTTTTTATAGTCGCTAATTCTTTATTAATTCTTTCTAACATTTTATCAGACTCTTCAGTATACTCTGACTTTGGATAATTTCTTTTTAGTTTATCATGCACTTTAACTGCTGCATCCAATCTTTCTTCTTTCTTATAAGCAACACTCTTAATCCCTAATTCATATGACGCTTTCAATTTATAAAAAATAGCTTCTTCTCTAAAAGAAGTTCCTAAATAATCTGAAATTAAATTATCAAATGATTTTATTGATGCTATATAATCTTCAATATGATAATACTGCTTTGCTACTTCAAAAACCTTTTTTTCAATTTTATATTGTAATTCTTTAACAAATTTATTTGCTTCTTCTACTTTATCCGAATTTGGATACGTGTCAATAAATTGTTGTAATGCGTCTAATGCCTCATGCGTTGTTTTTTGATCTAAACTGAAAATTGGCGAATCTAAATAATAACTTTTTGCTGATAAAAACGCAGCTTCTTCCTTTTTTGTACTCTTTGGATAGTTCTTTGTAAACCTCTCAAAATAATACGACGCTAGTGAATATTGCTTTGTTTGAAAATAAGCGTCACTAATCATAAATTGAATACGCTCCATTTGAGGTTTCCCTCTATAACTTGGCGTTACTTTTTCAAACAATGTTATTGATCTACCGTATTTTCCAACTTCATACATAGATGTTGCCATCTTATATTGATCTGCTACAGTACCTTTATTCAATACCTTTTGATACTCACTACACGATAAAAATGTTATCGTCACTAAAAATAAAACTATTATTTTCTTCATTTTTTGCATTTGGCAAAATTAGTTATTAATTATGGATAATTAAAATGATTTTTCAGTTCATTCTATTGATACAAAAATAACTGCTAAATCTTTTGTTTAGTATTGGTCAGTCATAATTGTTTGTTAATAATTAGTTCGTTAATAATTAGCTATAAAATCGGCTATTTTAACTTGTAAATCTTCTGTTGCAATTACTAACGGCAAACGAACCTCTTTTTTACAAATTTCAAGGCAATCCAAAACTGTTTTAATTCCTGCTGGATTATTCTCTTCAAAAATATAATCAATAACATCCATTAACTTAAAATGTATCTCATAAGCTTCTTTTGCTTTCCCATCCAGCGCAAGTCTTATCATTTTAGAAAATTCCTTTGGAAAACCTTGACCTAAAACTGATATAACTCCTACTGCTCCAGCTAGTATAACTCCTACTGCCAAATCATCATCGCCAGAAATAATTAAAAAATCTTTTGGTTTATTCTTTAACAACTCTAAATACTGCTGCGTATTATTTCCTGCTTCTTTAATGGCAATTATACTTTCAAAATCTCTAGCCAATCGCAAAGTAGTTTCTGGTAACATGTTTTTCGAAGTTCTTCCAGGAACATTGTACAATATAATTGGTTTAGGACTCGCCTCAGAAACTGCCTTAAAATGCTGATAAAAACCTTCTTGTGTTGGTTTACTGTAATAAGGAGCAACTGATAAAATTGCATCAATTGAATCTAAATCAGTTGATTTTAATTCAGCAACAACTTCAGCCGTATTATTTCCTCCAATTCCTAAAACCAAAGGAACGCGCCCTTTATTAGTTTCAATAATTGCTTTTACAATTTCTTTCTTTTCACTTTTAGTGATTGTACCACTCTCTCCAGTAGTTCCACTAATCACTAAATAATCAGTTCCATTAGTAATATTATATTCAATAAGTTTGCTTAACGCGTCATAATCTACGCTCAAATCACTTTTAAATGGTGTTACCAAAGCAACTCCTGTACCAAAAAATTTCTGCATTATATTTTATTTAAAATCTTTAAATATTTTTTTAATTCACTACTAAAAACAGTCTTCTCTTCTAAATCAGTTGAAATCATAAAATCATATAATCTAATATCTGAATTTGATAAACCAACTTTAAATTGTGAGTTAGATAAAACAGTCAAATAATCTAAATATAAATTACCCTTTGTTAGATTAATTAATAAATCGAACTTGAAATTTATTAAATCTCTTACTTTTTCATCTCTCACTCTTCCAAACCAACTAAATTGTTTTTTAGAAATCTTAGTTTGAAAATTCTGAGCTTCATTATTTAATGTATCACAAAAAATAATTTCCTTAACTTTTTGCTTATCAAATTCTAATTCTCTCAGGATCAATTCACAAATTTCAGCATCAACATTTTCATCAAATAAAATTAGTACTGATTCAACTTTTTTGTTAGATCCAACGCTACTATTTTTAAGTTCTTTATCAATTTTCTTTTGTAAACTTACTTCTCTAATTCTATTCAGAATCATTAACCCTATTTTAGATCTACAAAAATAACTATTTTTATTTTTTATCTTTGTAATATCTCGAAAAATGCTCTTTTACATCCTTAAATAAATTATCGCAATGAATAAAAACGGTTTATTAGCAGTAAGAATTACAGTAGCAATCATTTTAATTCAGACATTACGGTTTAAGTTTACTGCTCATGAAGATAGTGTTTATATTTTCACGAAAGTTGGCTTAGAACCTTATGGAAGGATTGGAATTGGAGTGTTAGAATTGATTTCTGCAATTCTATTAACGACCCCTAAAACCATATGGATAGGGACTTTACTTACTTTTGGAATTATTGGAGGCGCTATTATGATGCACGTAACAAAACTTGGAATAGAAATAAATAATGACGGTGGAAATTTATTTTACATTGCAATTGCCACATTTATTCTAAATGGAATCATCCTTTTTGACCAGCGAAAAAGGCTTACAATTATTGGTTCAAAATTTTAGCTTGTACTTAACAAAAAAATGTGTACATTTAAAAACTTTTTAAAATTATACAAACATGGGTAGACCAGCGACACGTCCAGCAAAGTTAAGAGACGGTTTTTATATCGAAGTCCGTAATAAAGGTGCTAGAAATGGCATAAAAATTAGAAGAGATGATAGAGCAGCAATGCTTGATGCAGTTTCTGAATATAAACTCATTAAAGATATTACAATTCTTGGTGAGTCAATAAATGACAAATGGGTTGAAAAACCAAAACTTGCTGTATAAATAGTTAATTACTATAAAAAACTAAAGTGCTTTTAAATATTTAAAAGCACTTTTTTTATTCTTTATTTTCTTGAGTTATCATATACTTACAAATCATATATTGAGCGAATACATAAGTAATCATAACAAAAACAGGAAAGTATTCTTGATGTTCATAAAACTTATTAATTGCTAATGTTGCATCTGACAAGATAAAAAACGTTGCACCTCCAACTAAAAATAAACTTGGAACATTCCTTTTGGTCATGTAATTTAATACCGAAATTACTCCAAAAGAAGTAATCACTAAAGCATATACTATAACTGGAATTAATAAATCTCCTAAAGTATCTTTTAACAAAAAAATTAATGCGGTAACTATAAATGCAAAAGGCATAATTGCTTTTATTTTTTGTGACATACTAGACTTTATTAATCTTCCTGCAACAATTTTTATAAATAACAAATGAGCAATTAAAAAAGAAGCCAAACCTAACATGAAATTTAATTTCGAATCAAACAACAACAAAACATCTCCTATAAAACATAGAAATAATGCTGCGAGATACATTTTATTTTCAGGCTCAATGATTAAAGAATAGTAGGTCATTAGCAACAATATAATCATCGGTTTAAAAATGAATCTCAATAATTGATTTCCAGTAACAATTCCAATTAAATCTAGTATTACTACCAAAACAAACACTCCGAAAATTAATTTTCTATTTCTCATTTTTATACTTTTATTGGCTCAATAGTTGAATAAAATCTTGTTCTGTAATAATTTTCACTCCAAGACTGTCTGCTTTTTCTTTCTTACTTGGTCCCATATTATCTCCTGCTACAACAAATGTCGTTTTTTTAGATATAGAACCAGAAACTTTTCCGCCGTTATCCTCAATTGATTTTTTCAGTTCATTTCTTGTCATTTGATGAAAAACTCCTGAAACAACAACTATTTTATCTTTTAACTTTTCAGTTTGATTTTCTAATATCTCTTTTGATATTTCTAACTGCAAACCAACCGCTTTTAATCTATCTACCAATTGAATATTTCTCAAATCATTAGAAAAATCAACAATACTTTGAGCTATTCTATCTCCAATTTCATCTACAGTAATTAGATCTTCAAAAGAAGATGACATTAAATTATCAATAGATTTATAATGCTTCGCTAATTTCTTAGCAACAGTTTCTCCAACAAAACGGATCCCTAATGCAAATAATACTTTTTCAAAAGGAATTTTCTTTGAAAGTTCAATCCCATCAACAATATTTTGAGCAGATTTTTCAGCCATTCGCTCTAAAGGAATTATTTGCTCCATTTTTAAATCATACAAATCTGCATAATTAAAAATTAAATTCTCTTTATGAAGTAACTCAACAGTCTCAGCACCCAAACCATCAATATTCATTGCTTTTCTACTTATAAAATGCTGAATTCGTCCAGTTATTTGAGTCGGACAACCATATCCATTTGGACAATAATGCTTAGCATCTCCTTCTTTTCTTATTAATGCAGCCTCACAATCAGGACAATGGGTTGCATATCTTGTAGACTTAGAATCTGATGGACGCATATTCAAATCTACACCAACAACTTTAGGGATAATCTCCCCTCCTTTTTCTACAAATACAGTGTCATTTACTCTGATATCTAACTTTTCTATTTGATCCGCATTGTGTAAAGAAGCTCTTTTTACAGTAGTACCAGCCAATTGTACAGGCGCTA
>CAJXUO010000031.1 GCA_913061425.1 uncultured Lutibacter sp. | reverse complement strand
TCTACACCTCTCTATTCGTCGGCAGCGTCAGATGTGTATAAGAGACAGACTTATGTAAACCTATAAATTATCTTTATTGTAGTTCGTGTATTTTAAAGCGCTTTAAAAGACTTTTGAAGCTTCTTAATATTATTTAGCACTATCTCCCTTAACTGTCAAGCAAAGGGTCTCTAATTTCGTTTTAACTGTTTTTAATGATATAAATAATTGAAGAGTATTCTTTAGTTCGCATTGCTTTTATATTTGACTTCAGTCCAATATAAAAAGCTTTGATAAGATTTCCTTTTTTAGTTTTATATTTCTCACTTAATATTGAAACATAAAACGAATCAAATTTCATCGGAATTGTCTTGATCACTTTTAATTCATTTTTCTCAAAAAGGAGTTGAATTGATTTTTTTGAGAAATGCCATAAATGTCTCGGCACATCAAAAGCTGCCCAAAATTTTCCATAGTATTTTGCATCATAGCTTTTATGATTAGGAACGGCTATAATTAAAACACCCTTTGGTTTTAATTTCTTTTTCAGTTCTAAAATATAGTCTGTCAAATTCGGAACATGTTCTAAAACGTGCCACATAGAAATACAATCAAATTGTTGTGGAGACAATTTAAAAATATCACTATTTATTTTTTGAGGCAGTTTCTTTTCGGCTATAGATTTTGCTTTTTCATTTGGTTCAATTCCAGAAATTCTAAAGCCTTTTTTTTGACATGCTTCTAAAAAATCTCCTGTTCCGCAGCCAATATCTAAAACTGATTTTTCAGAAGCGTTTGCATTCATAAAACTCTGAACCAAGCGCACCTTTTTTGTAATAGAATATTTCTTTACTATTTGGTATATTTTATCAAGAAGTGTGTGTTTAGAATCGGTATGTGAAATATAAGATTCGCTTTCATAATAGCTTCCTAAGTCCTCACTTTTTGGTCTCGGTGAAGTAATTAATAATTCCGATTCCTCGTCTTTTAAAATTGAAAATTCTTGCTTTGAAACAGTGTAATCTAAACACTTTAAATAAGGTTTTAGCGTATTGTTATCTATTGGAGAGTTTGAAATTTCAATCATCAATTCCTTATTTTGTTGAAGTTGTGAGGCTTTGTTCCACGTGGAACGCTATCTTCCCATATATACAAGTAGCACTGAAACATCACTTGGAGAAACGCCACTTATTCTACTTGCTTGTGCAATTGTAGTCGGTTGTATTTTTGTTAATTTTTGCTTTGCCTCTATTGAAACAGATTTTAATTTATGATAGTCAAAATTAATTGGAATTTTAACATTCTCAAGTCTATTTAATTTATCGGCATTGTTTTTTTCTTTAGCAATATAACCAGCATATTTAACATGAATTTCTGCTTGCTCAATCACTTCAGCATCTAGATTATTTTGAACTACAAACTCCTTTACTTTTACCAATTTTTGTAAATCTAAAAAATCAATTTGTGGTCTAGAAGCAATACGAATCATCTTCATTGGTTGTGAAATAATCGCCGTATTTCTTTCTTCTAAAATTGGATTTATTTCTTCTGGACGAACACTCGTTTCCATTAAAAATTTAATAAATAAATCTGTTTTTTCTTGCTTTTCAATAACTCTATCTAGACGCTCTTTACTTGCTAAACCTATTTCAAATCCTTTAGGTGTAAGTCGTAAATCGGCATTATCTTGACGTAATAACGTACGGTATTCTGCACGAGAAGTAAACATTCTATAAGGCTCATCGGTACCCTTTGTAATCAAGTCGTCTATTAAAACTCCAATATACGCTTCGTTTCTTTTTAATATAAATGGCTCTTTATTTTGCACGTTATGTGCAGCATTAATTCCAGCCATTAGACCTTGAGCAGCCGCCTCCTCATAACCTGTAGTACCATTAATTTGACCAGCAAAATATAAGTTTTTAATCAACTTAGTTTCCAAAGAATGCTTTAATTGAGTGGGTGGAAAAAAATCATATTCAATAGCATACCCATATCTTAAAAACTTAACGTTTTCAAAACCTGCAACTTTCCTTATTGCCTTGTCTTGTATATCATCTGGTAAAGAAGTAGAAAAACCGTTTACATAGATTTCATTGGTATTCCAACCCTCAGGCTCAATAAACATTTGATGTCTATCTTTACTTGCAAAACGATCAATTTTATCTTCAATAGACGGACAATATCTTGGCCCAACACCATCAATTCTTCCGGTAAACATAGGAGATCTATCAAAGCCTTCACGTAATAAATCATGTACTTCTTGAGAGGTATATGTCATATAACAAGAACGTTGTTCTTTTAAAGGCTTTATATCTTGTAGATAAGAAAACTTACAAGGCATTGCATCTCCTGGTTGTTCAATCATTTTAGAAAAATCTAAAGATCTAGCATCTACTCTTGGAGGTGTTCCCGTTTTCATTCTACCAGATTCAAATCCTTTTTCGACTAAATCTTCTGTAATTCCAGTGGAAGCACTTTCTCCTGCACGACCTCCACCAAATGTTTTTTCACCAATATGTATCAATCCGTTTAAAAATGTTCCTGCAGTAACTATAACTGTTTTAGCATTAATATTGATTCCTAAAGCCGTTTTAACACCAACAACCGTATCTCCATCAAACAATAATCCATTAACGGAATCTTGAAACATATCTAAATTATCAACTCCTTCTAATTGCTGTCTCCAAGCCTCTGCAAAACGCATTCTATCACTCTGAGCCCTTGGACTCCACATTGCAGGTCCTTTAGATTTATTCAGCATTTTAAACTGAATAGCTGTTTTGTCAGTAATTATAGCACTATAGCCTCCTAAAGCATCAATTTCTCTAACAATTTGTCCTTTAGCAATTCCTCCCATTGCAGGATTACAACTCATTTGAGCGATATTCTGCAAACTCATTGTAATCAAAAGCGTATGCGCTCCCAAATTAGCAGCAGAAGCAGCAGCCTCGCTTCCAGCGTGACCTCCTCCTATTACTATTACATCATATTGTGTTGTGTAAATACTCATGGCAATGTTCCATGTGGAACTTAGGTTTTAAGATTTGATGCAAAGATACTGAATAATATGCTTTTAAAGCCAATAAAAAATCGTGATGGAACTCACACACTGTTAATTGCTCTAAAGCCAAAAGATGTTCCTGCGTGAATTTACGATGTTCCACGTGGAACGCTACAACTTGAGTGCTGCTAAATAAAAATTTTCTTTAGTGCGCATCTCTTCTTTCTGTTCTGGAGAACTGTCTTTATAACCACAATAATGAAGAATACCGTGGATCATAACTCTATGTAATTCGTCTACAAAAGAAACGCTGAAGGTTTGGGAGTTTTCTAATACTCTCTCGATAGAAATAAAAATATCTCCAGATATTAATTTTCCCATCGTATAATCAAAACTAATAATATCCGTTAAAGTATTGTGATTCAAGAATTTAACGTTCTTATCCAGCAAGTATTCATCAGAACAAAAAATATAATTAAGTTCTCCTTCCTTGAAATTTTCATGGAGAATTGTGTTAGAAATCCATTCAGAAACTTCATTCTGGTTTTCTAAAGTAAAATCAGTTACGTTATTGAATACTATCATTTTGCTTAAAATATTCTTGTACTTTCTTTTTATAAATAGATTGCAAAGGTAATGATTGTCTGTTTAAAATCTCGTTTTGATTGAACCACAATTTTTTTCTAACCAACTCTTTGATATTTCTTTTTTCGAAAAGTTGCTGATTAGAATTAGATTCGCGTTTTTCATCTTGACCTTGTTCTTGTGCTGCCTTTTCTAATTTTAATAATTCCCGTTTCAAATCCATCATTTGTTGAATAACTTCATTACTAAAGCCTTTATTCAATAATTCTTGTTCTAGTTGCTCCATCTTGTCTAATGAATTTTGAATAGACCCATTATTCCCACTCTTATCTCCTAAAGAATCTTCTAATAGTTTGCGCAACCTAGATTGCTCCTTATAAATCTCATAGATTTCATCACTCATTTGACCGCCCTGACCTTGACCTGATTGTTTTCCCTCTTCACCTTTATCTCCAGGCTTATCACCCTTCTCTTGTCCTAGTTTCATGCCTTGCTGCATCTTCTTTATCATTTCTCCTTGCTTCTGAATAATATCTGGCAAACTAAACGATTTACCCCTTCCTTTACCTTCTCCAAAAGAGGGTTGAGCATTCTGCATATTGTTTAAAATATTACTTAATAAGTATGCTAAGTTATTTGTAGAAGTCATTACAAATTGTTGGTCAGAAAGACCTGTATTAAATTGATTATCAGCAAAATGAGAAAGAGATTCGTCTAAAAAATAATGAACGTTAGAGAGGTCTTTATAGATAGATGAACTAATTTTAGGCTGACGCATGGAAAGCGTATACAAACTATCGTCTATATGCTCGAAATATTCTTTCAATACATGTTGCTGTTTTAAATAGTTTGCAAATTCAGGATGTGAATTATCGATTTTAGAAAAATGGTTCAATACATCTTCTTGTCGAAAAGAAAACGCTAATAAATTTTCTAAAATAGCGCGTAAAGACGCTATGTCTTCCCCCATACTTTCACCTTCCATGGAAATCATAGAGTCTTCCATTTTACCACTCATTTTTTTCATTTTCTGTGCAGCAGATTTTTGTTTTTTACGTGCGGTCTTTTTCTTTTGTTTTTCAGAAGCATTCTCTTGAGGATCTTCCTTTTTTTCATCATACGTTTTTTCGGCGTCTTGTTTTTCTACCTCTTGAAGGCTTTCAGTTGCTTTTTCTTGATCTTCTTTGACGCCATCCTCTTCTTTTTTAGTTTCTGGAATATCCATTGGTTTTTGAAGGGACTTATTGTCTTTATTTAATTCATCAATCTCTTTCTTAATTTCCTTAAACTCGTCATTTAACTTTTTCTGTTTTTTTGACGTATTTTCATCAATTTTAGCCAATTCTTGTTGTTTTTTAGCCAAAACATCCAATTTTTCTTTAATTTGATTCATTTTCTGTTCAACATAAAAACGCTTTGTTAACTCTAAAATACGCTCTAAACTGCGTTCATTTTGTGTGTTCTCTTCAGTTAACTTTTTAAGTTTATCTGTTAGATTCTCTTTATCTAGTTTCTCTGCAAGTTTTTTTAATTGTTCTAATAGTTTTTCTTGTTTAGAAATGTCTTTAGCCTCCTTTAACCTTTGTTGTATTTCTTTTTTACGCGCTTCAAGAGATTTGTTTTTAGAGGCGGGTTGCTCTTCTAAATTTTGTTGAATTTGTTCAGTTTGACGTTGCATCATTTTTTTATATTCTTGATGACGCTTCATAAACGTTTCTAATTTATTTTGATCACTCCAATTCATTTCAGATTTATTCTGCATATTCTTTTGCATATTCTGAAATTCTTCTTTTACCTCTTTTGACTTGTCTACTAATTTTTTTAATTCAGCAATTGAGTTTTGTTGCTCTTTTAATAATTGATCTTGAAGTTCTTTATCTGTTTTCTTATAATATTTAAAAACAGGGCTCTTAGTTCTTTTAGCACCAGAAATAGCGTCATTATCGAACACTTCAAAATATAGTTCATATTCTACACCCTCCATTAAATCAATTCCCTCTGGAAATAAATAATAGAATTCTTCAAAAGTAGAATTGTTAACTTTTAAAGGATACTTAAGAAGTGACGCCTTGTTATGAATATCGTAATAAACAATATTTAAGTCCTTTAAGCCATAGTCATCACTCAATTGTCCCGCAAACTGTATTGGACCTCTAAAAACAGAGTCTAAGTCTGTTTTAATTGCAATTTTTGGGTATTCATCTTTTACAACTTGAATGGTATAATTCAAAGATTCATACTCTTTCAATTTTTCATTTGAAGTTGTAATTTGATAGTTTAAATTATTTAAAACGGTTTTCTTAAACTGAAATTCATTTGAAGATGCTAATTCAAACTGTTCTTTTTTAGAGCTAATAAATGAGATTTGAGTTGTATTTTGAGTTGCTAAGTTCCAGGTAACTTTAGTTCCTGAAGGAATCACAGCATTTCCAGTATTTTTAATTACTTCATCTCTTTTTCTTGTGTAGTTCGGATACTCTAAACGAAGTGCTACGTTTTTTATTAAAGGCGCAGCAATTAAATGAACCGTGTAATTTTTAGATTGAATATCGTTAGATTCAAAATAAAATTGAATAGGTTGTTGAATCGCAGAAAAAGTATATTCAAAAGAGCCTAAACCATTGCTTTGCAAATAATAATTTTGATTTAAAAAATGGACCTGAACATCTTCTGGAATAATTTTACCTCGTGTTTCAATATTCAATTTTAAAGACTGCCCCTCAATAACATCTAAATTATCATTCAACACATGAAAAGAAAAAGGTGCTGGCGGCTCATATGCAACTTGATGATGTAGAACTCTATCATATGAGTCAGAAAAAACTGATGTGTTTCCTGAAATAAAAGTAACCAACCAAATAACAATTGGAATAGCGAGGTATTTTAGATATTTTTTGTTAGAGGTAAAATCAATGGCTCCTTTAAACGGTATCGGTTGCAATCCTGTTGATTTTTGATCTATACTTGCAACTAGTAATTCTGATTGTGATGAAGTATTATGTAGTTGTAATATATTCAACAGTTTATCATCAACTTCTTTAAAGTGGTTTCCTATTATTATTGAGGCTTCTTCTAAAGATATTCCCTTTTTAAGCCCTAATAGTTTTGTAATTGGAACAATAATATATTTTACCAATAATAACAGTTCTACTAAAACAAATACCCAAAAAAGAAGTGTTCTTGAAGTTGGTTGTAACCATAAAAAATGCTCTAGCAATAAGGTAAAAATAAAATACAACAACCCAAAAGAACTAAAGAGAATGACCCCTTTAATAAGTTCGTTTGTATAGTACTTTTTTACAAACTCTTCTAGTTTAGATTGTATGTTTTGGAAATTACTCATTTATTTAACTGATAAAAATACAATTTTTACAAGGTAATAGTATCTTTGCACTTTATATTTAACAAAACAACATGACTCAAGTACGCGTAAGATTTGCTCCTAGTCCAACAGGACCTTTACATATTGGCGGTGTAAGAACTGCTTTATTTAACTATTTATTTGCCAAAAAACACAATGGAACGTTTGTGCTCCGTATTGAAGATACTGACCAAAATCGCTATATTTCAAATGCCGAACAATATATTATTGATTCGCTTGATTGGTTAGGGATTTCTCCTGATGAAACTGTGGGAATTAATGAAAAATTTGGGCCTTATAGACAATCGGAACGTAAAGAAATATATCGAAAACACATTCAAGTATTAGTAGACTCTGGAAATGCATATTACGCTTTTGATACCGCAGAAGACTTAGACCGTGAACGAAAAGGACACGAAGAAGAGGGTAAAACCTTTGTTTATAATTGGCATAATCGTGAAAAAGGACGCTTGGTAAACTCGTTAGTTTTGTCTACCGATGCTGTTCAAAAACGAATAGAAAATGGTGAAAAATACGTTGTGCGTTTTAAATCTCCTCAGGATGAAATTCTAATCATGAATGATATTATAAGAGGTGAAATAAAAATAGATACGAATGTTCTAGATGATAAAATTTTATTTAAATCTGATGGAATGCCAACCTATCATTTAGCAAATATTGTAGATGATCATTTAATGGAAATTTCTCATGTTATTCGTGGAGAAGAATGGTTGCCATCAATAGCATTGCACATACTTTTATATAGGGCGTTTGGATGGAATTCTCCAGAATTTGCTCATTTACCTTTAATTTTAAAACCAACAGGAAAGGGAAAATTAAGCAAACGAGATGGTGATAAATTAGGTTTTCCAGTATTTCCATTAGCATATACAAATGAAGCGACAGAAGAAGTTTCTAGAGGCTATAAAGAAGATGGATATTTTCCTGAAACTGTATTAAATTTTTTAGCCTTTTTAGGATGGAATCCTGGAACTGAACAAGAGCTATTTTCATTAGAAGATTTAGTACAATCATTTGATTTAGATAGGGTTAATAAATCTGGTGCGCGCTTTGATCCTGATAAAACGAAATGGTTCAATCAACACTATTTACAAACTAAATCGAATGAAGAAATAGCCGATTTGTATATAGAAGAGCTGCACCAAATTTTACCTTCTGAAAATGCAACTTATAGAACTTTTGACTTCGTAAATGAAGATAAAAAAATGGTTATTAAGATAATAAGCCTAATTAAAGAAAGAGCGGCTTTTGTCTCAGATTTTTGGTTATTAAGTAACTTTTTCTTTATTCGCCCTTCAGAATACGATGCGAAAGCGTCAAAAAAGCAATGGAAAGAGTCGACCCCACAAATCATGAAAGATTTAATTACTATACTTTTTAACATTGATGACTTCAGTTCATCAACTATAGAAACAACTGTAAAAGAGTGGCTGACTAAAAACGAATTAGGTTTTGGAAAAGTGATGCCTCCTTTTAGATTAGCGCTTGTTGGCACTATGAGTGGACCACATTTATTTGACATTGCAGAAATCATAGGAAAAGAAGAAACAATTGCTAGAATAAAAAACGCTATAGAAACGTTATAAACACATTTTATCGGATACAGTTACAAAAAACACTTTATAATTGAAACCTAAATTAAGTGAAGCCCACTTCACCTCTAAAAAGAAATAATTATAAAGTGTTTTTTATGTAACATTTTTAAGTTTTTGCGTCTTATATTATAAGTAAAGGGTGCTGTTGTTCTTTTTATACCTTAGAAAGCGACCTTATTTTTCAGTATCTTTACAAGAAACTCTTATTAACCTAAAAAATAAAAAACATGCTAAATTACCTTCCTATTATCTGTCTCTTATACACATCTGACGCTGCC
>CAJXUO010000030.1 GCA_913061425.1 uncultured Lutibacter sp. | reverse complement strand
AAGTTACTGTTCCTAAAAAGACTGAAGAATTTAAGATTTGTCAATCTGTTTTTGTTTCTGATGAAAAAATAGCCAATTCAATTGCTCTTGACTCTATCAAAAGAGGTGCTGAAAGTATTCTATTTATTGCTGACAATCCTTTCGATTTTAAGGCAGTACTGAAAAGTATTTCTGTTGATGTTCATTTTCAACTAAATTTTCTTTCTAAAAGCTTTTGTTTAGATATCTTAAACCATACTCACAAAAAAAAACTGTTTTTAAATATTGATATCATTGGAAACCTTACCAAAGACGGGAATTGGTATCACAACATGAAAACTGATTTTGATATTTTAGAAAAATTAAATTCTCAAAGTTCAGAAAACGTATCAATTATTGAAGTGAATACTGCTAATTATCAAAATGCAGGAGCGAATATTGTTCAACAAGTTGCATATGCACTTGCACATGGAAATGAGTATTTAAACTTTTTATCAGATAGTGATGCAAAGTATTCATCATTTAATTTTAACTTTTCAATTGGTAGTAACTATTTTTTTGAAATTGCAAAGGTTAGAGCATTTAATCATTTATGGAAAATACTTTCCGAAGAATTTGATATTACAATTGATACTCATATCTTTTCAAGACCAACTTTAAGAAACAAGACGCTTTATGATTACAACATAAATATGCTTCGTTCAACAACCGAATGTATGAGCGCAATTCTAGCAGGTTCTGATACAATCTGTAATATATCATACGACCATATTTATCATAAAAAGAATGAATTTGGAGAACGTATTTCTCGAAATCAATTATTGATATTAAAAGAAGAAAGTTATTTTAATAACGCAAGTGATTTTGCTGACGGAACCTATTACATAGAATCTTTAACTAAAGAAATTGCAGAAAAAGCATTGGCAATTTTCAAGGATATTGAAAAAGGTGGCGGATTTTTAAAACAACTCAAAGAAGGTGTTATCCAAAGAAAAATAAAAGAAGCAGCAGATAAAGAACAAGCACAATTTGATTCAGGTGAATTGGTATTATTAGGAACCAATAAGCATCCAAATGAGGATGACAAAATGAATGACACAATTGAATTATATCCATTTGTTAAAACCAAACCAAGGAAAACTTTAATTCAACCAATTGTTTCAAGACGATTGTCAGAAAAATTAGAACAAGAAAGATTGAAGAATGAAGCGTAAAGATATTCAACATATTAAAATTGAAAGTAGCAATTTAAAAGAGCAAAATTTTGAACATGAAAATTTTGCTGCAGGAATTGCACCAAATTTACGTGGTCCTTATTCAACTATGTTTGTAAGAAGACCTTGGACAATAAGACAATACGCAGGTTTTTCTACTGCCGAAGAAAGTAATGCTTTTTACCGTAGAAATTTAAAAGCTGGTCAAAAAGGACTTTCAGTTGCTTTTGATTTGGCTACGCACAGAGGCTACGACTCTGATCACGAGCGCGTAGAAGGTGACGTTGGAAAAGCAGGAGTCGCAATTGATTCTGTCGAAGATATGAAGATTTTATTTGACCAAATTCCGTTAGATAAAATGTCTGTCTCAATGACTATGAATGGTGCCGTATTACCAATACTTGCCTTTTATATTGTTGCTGCAGAAGAACAAGGAGTCTCACTAGAACAACTTACAGGAACCATACAAAATGATGTTTTAAAAGAGTTTATGGTAAGAAATACTTACATATATCCTCCTACTCCATCAATGAAAATAATTGCAGATATATTTATATATACAACTGCACACATGCCGAAATTTAATAGCATTTCTATTTCAGGGTATCATATGCAAGAAGCAGGTGCAACTCCAGAAATTGAGTTAGCGTATACCCTTGCTGACGGATTAGAATATATACGAACAGGTTTAAAATCGGGAATGAAAATTGATGATTTTGCTCCAAGATTATCTTTCTTTTGGGCAATTGGAATGGATCATTTTAGAGAAATTGCAAAACTGAGAGCAGGAAGAATGCTTTGGGCAAAAATCGTACAAAAATTCAGTCCTGAAAATCAAAAATCTTTAGCCTTAAGAACACATTGTCAAACTAGCGGATGGAGTTTAACCGCTCAAGATCCATTCAATAATGTTGCAAGAACAGCAATTGAAGCGATGGCTGCTGCATTTGGAGGAACTCAAAGTTTACACACCAATGCGCTGGATGAAGCGATTGCTTTGCCAACAGATTTTTCTGCTAGAATTGCCAGAAACACCCAAATTTATATTCAAGAAGAAACAAAAATTACGAAAACTGTTGATCCTTGGGCTGGAAGTTATAAACTTGAAAAACTGACTCAAGAACTTGCGGAAGATGCTTGGAAACTGATTGAAGAGATTGAAGAATTAGGCGGAATGACCAAAGCTATTGAAAAAGGTATTCCTAAAATGAGGATTGAAGAAGCATCTGCAAAAAAACAAGCAAGGATAGATAGTGGACAAGATATTATTGTGGGTGTAAATGCATATCAACTTAAAGAAGAGGAAGATTTACACATTTTAGAAGTTGATAATAATGCGGTTAGAGAATCGCAAATTAAAAGATTAACCCAGTTAAAATCTGAAAGAAATGATACTGAAGTTCAACAATCTTTAGTCGATTTAACAGAATGTGCTGAATCAGGTGATGGAAATTTATTAGATTTGGCTGTAAAAGCAGCAAGGAATAGAGCAACATTAGGTGAAATTTCATCAGCTTTAGAAACTGTTTTTGGAAGATATAAAGCAAGTATAAATTCAATTTCAGGCGTGTATAGCAAAGAAATCAAAAACGATACCTATTTTAAACTAGCAGCAGAATTAGCAAATAGATTTGCTGAAATGGATGGTAGAAGACCACGTATTATGGTTGCTAAAATGGGCCAAGACGGACATGATCGAGGCGCTAAAGTAGTCGCAACTAGTTTTGCTGATTTAGGCTTTGATGTAGATATTAGTCCGTTATTTCAAACTCCAAAAGAAGTTGCCAGACAAGCCGTTGAAAATGACGTACATGTTTTGGGAGTTTCATCTCTTGCAGCAGGTCATAAAACGCTAATTCCTCAAGTGATAAATGAATTGAAAAACTACGGAAGAAGCGATATCAAAGTAACTGCTGGAGGTGTAATACCTCCTCAAGATTATGAATTTCTATTCAATGCTGGAGTTATTGGTGTCTTTGGTCCTGGAACAAAAATCTCCAAAGCCGCTATTGATATTTTAGAGTATCTGATAGAAAATATTGAATCCTAAACTTCATGTTTCTTTTCATATTTTTAACATCTTATTTACACAAAAATACGTAAATTTGCATAGCATATTTTTGACTTTTAATGATGAAGAAACTTCTCTCTATATTATACTCTACTCGCCTAACAGCCATATTGTTTATTGCTTTTGCCGCAGCCATGGGAATTGCAACTTTTATCGAAAACGATTATGGAACTCAAACATCAAAAGCACTAGTTTATAACGCTTGGTGGTTTGAAGCAATCATGTTGCTTTTTGTAGTTAATTTTTTTGGAAATATTTTTAGATATAGATTGTATAGAAAAGAAAAATGGTCAGTCCTATTCTTTCACCTTTCATTTATATTTATTATTGTTGGAGCCGGAATTACTAGATACATTAGTTACGAAGGAATCATGCCAATTATTGAAGGAGAATCTAGCAATGTAATGTTTTCTGAGGCTATTTACTTCGAAGTGGTTACTGATGATGGAAAAGATCAAAAGAAAGCAACTCCTGACAAGGTTTTACTATCAGCCAAAGGAAAACCTAATTATACGTTCTCTGATAAATTTAGAGACACAAAATTTACTTTTAATCTTGTTGAATATACACCTTTTGCCAAAGAAGAATTTGAACAAACTTTAGAAGGAGATGAATACTTACATTTCGTAGAATCAACTTCTGGTTCAAGACATGATCATTATATAAAAAGAGGAACTAGTCAACTTATACATAATGTCTTAGTTGGTTTTGATAATTTAAGCAATAACTCGATTGATATATTTACTGAGAATGACACCCTTAAATTAAAAACGAGTCATGATGGAAGTTACTTGAGAATGAGAGATCAATTTTCAGGAACTATCCCTAAAGATTCAATACAAGACTTGCAGTTATTGTCTTTACATCAATTGGCTGGATTAAGTTTTGTGGTTCCAGAAACAGCAATAAAAGGAACATATAAAGTTGTAAAAGGCGAACGTGATGATAACCCAATAGATAGACTTGTTTTTGATGTAACAGTTGGTGATGAAACTGAAAAAATAACTATTAACGGTGGTCAATACAATATTGAAAACCCAACAAAAATAAGCGTAGGAGGATTGAACTTCAGAGTGAATTATGGTTCTATGCAATTGACTTTGCCTTTCCATATTAAACTTAGAGATTTTCAATTAGAAAATTATCCAGGTTCACAAAGTCCAATGTCATATGCAAGTGAAGTTACTGTAATTGATCCAAAAGAAACATTTGATTTTAGAATTTTCATGAATCATATATTGAATTATAAAGGGTATAAATTCTTCCAATCTAGTTACAATATTACTGATGAATATGAAGAAACAAGACTTTCTGTAAATCACGATTATTGGGGAACACTAATAACTTATATTGGTTATATCATGTTGTTTTTAGGATTAACTCTAATATTGTTTGTGAAAAATACTCGTTTTTCAGATTTAAGAAAGAGCCTAAACAAAATAAAAACAAAAAAAGCAGCACTAACTTTAGCACTTTTACTTTCTATCAGTACAAGTTTTTCTCAGCATAACGAACATCAACTTACAGATCAGCAAATAGATTCACTATTACAAACACATCAAGTTGATAAAGCACATGCAGAAAAGTTTAGTAAACTAATTATTCAAGACGCTGGAGGAAGAATGAAGCCTTTGCATACTTTCGCTTCACAGTTATTGAGAAAAGTAAGCAAAAAAGATACGTATAGAGGTTTAGACGCCAATCAAGTATTTTTATCAATTCAGCAAAATCCACGTTTCTGGTTCAATACTCCAATTGTATATATCAAAAAAGACAATACTAAACTTCGAGATATTATTGGAGTTCCTCATGATCAAAAATACGCTCGATTATCAGATTTTTTTACCGAAAAAGGTGTTTATAAAATTTCAGATTTACAAGAAAAAGCATTCAAGAAAAAAATAAAAAATAAATTCGAGCAAAGCATTATTGGTGTCGATAGAAGAGTGAATTTATTATACTCCGGAATCTTCGGAAATCTCTTTACTATTTTTCCAATTCCAAATGACTCAACCAATAAATGGATTTCACAAAATGAACTCGAAGGGAAATATTTTTCTGGAACAGATTCTGTATTTGTAAAACAAATTCTACCTGTATATTTACAAACGTTATTGACTTCAAAAGCAACAAACAATTACACAAAATCTGAAGAAATCTTAGAAGGAATTCAACGCTTTCAACAAAAGCATGGTAGTGAAGTATACCCATCTCAAAACAAAATTGATTTAGAAGTTTTTTATAATAAAAATGATATTTTTAAAAATCTGTTTTGGCAATATATGCTTGCAGGAATCTTACTACTTATTTTTATTATTGCCAGTATTTTTAACAACTCAAGAACCCTTAAAACACTAATTAAAGTAGCTACCGTAATTGTTGTATTGCTATTTACCTATCATACTGTTGGGTTGGGAATTCGTTGGTATATTTCTGGTCACGTCCCTTGGAGTAACGGCTATGAATCTATGATTTATATATCTTGGGCAACTATGCTATTTGGATTGATTTTTGGAAGAAAATCAGTTCTTACAATTGCTGCTACAACATTTGTAACTTCTATGATTTTGATGTTTGCTCATATGAACTGGATGGATCCTGAAATCGCAAATCTTGTGCCTGTTTTAGACTCTTATTGGGTCATGATTCACGTTTCCATTATTGTAGCAAGTTACGGACCATTTACCTTGAGTATGATTTTAGGAATGCTTGCTTTATTTTTGATGATTATAACAACTAAAAAGAACAAAAATAAAATTGGCTTAATGATAAAAGAGCTGACAATAATTAATGAAATGTCAATGACTGTCGGTCTTGTTTTATTAGTTATCGGAAACTTTTTAGGTGGTATTTGGGCCAATGAAAGTTGGGGTAGATATTGGGGTTGGGACCCAAAAGAAACTTGGGCATTTATTAGCATTATGATTTATGCTTTTGTTTTACACACACGTTTGATTCCAGGATTAAGAGGGAGATTTGCATTCAATTTTTTAGCAATGTTTTCTTTCGCCTCTATCTTGATGACATACCTTGGAGTGAATCACTTACTCTCAGGACTACATTCATATGCTCAAGGTGAAGCAGCGTCCATTCCATATCAAATCTGGACTTGGTTGGGAATTTGTATTGCATTGAGCGTCTTTGGATATTTTAAATATCAGAAATATTACAAGAAATAAGTGTAAAAAGGTACCTTTAACATTTTAAAAACTTAATTATGTTTAATAAATATATAAAAATTATTATTGCTTTAGGAATTACTGTTTGGGCAGTTTTTCAATTTATAGATGGAAATATCATGAACGGTATTTCATTGCTTTTCTTAGCTGGAATTTTCGTTTTATTCTATTTTAAAAACGAATTTATCCTTCTCGCTTTTTTACAATTAAGAAAGCAAAATTTTGAAGGCTGTAAAAAATGGTTGAGCTACATCAAAAACCCAAGTTCTGCATTGATTACAAAACAGCAAGGATATTTTAACTTTCTTCAAGGAATATTAGTTTCTCAAACTAATTTAACACAAGCAGAAAAATTTTTCAAAAAAGCATTAGACTTCGGACTTTCAATGTCTCATGATACTGCTATGGCAAAATTGCAATTAGCGGGAATTTCGATGTCTAAGAATCGTAAAAATGAGGCTACAAAATTAATCTCAGAAGCAAAGGCATTAGACAAACAAGGTGTTTTAAAAGATCAGATTAAAATGATGAAAGATCAGATGAAGAAAGCAAACGGAATGGGACATCATCAAATGAGAGCTCAAATGGGAGGCGGAAGAAAAAAAGGATCTCGTTAGAAAATTTATAATAGCATAAAAAAAGCAACCATTTTGGTTGCTTTTTTTATTTAGGACAAGACATAGACATATCTTACTCTATACTTTTTAATATTAATCCTTCTTGATATTGTATTAAGAATACTCCATTGTTTTCTTGACTTCCAAAAAGTTTTTTATTGTACTCAAATTTTGAGCCAATCCTTTGTGAAACACCTGCTCCTGCGCCAGCATTAAACGAATCGTAATTCGTTAACCTCAACAAAACATCATAGGTTACGTCAAAACCTTTTATAGCATACTGACTCGGATAATTATAATATTTTGAACGGTATTTTTTATTAAACCTTTTTGTTTCATCATTTAATTCATCAACAAATTCAGAACTTGGATACGTAAAATTCAATCGCTCCAATTGCTCATTACTCACATTAGAAAAATTTGAACCAAAATCAAAACTAAATAATTGAATTTTCGCTTTTTCTTTTGAAATCACACCTAAACTATTCACAACATCATTGGTTGTAATATTATCATTCCCAACAAGAATCACCCAGTTTTTTCGATAAAGAGTATCAATAACTTCATGAAACCTTTCCCTATCTATATATCCTTCTTCTGGTTTGATTACTGTAATCTCACTGATTGAATCATGCTCTTTTAATTTTAAAGACAACTTCGCTATTTTTGAAGTTGAACTAGGACTATCATCTCCAGAAATTATAATCTTTTCTCCAGCATAGTCCTCCAATAAATGATTTAATAACTTCTCTTCAATCAATCTTTTATCTGGCGCAACCTTAACCAAATCATTTCCAGAAACCAACGATTGATTTTTAGAATACATTGGCGCAATTACAGGTATATTTGAAAGTTTTTTAGATACAAATCGAGCGTTTTTCAAAAATAAAGGTCCAATTACAGCATCTGTATTATCAAAATTATATGTCTCAATTATTGACGACAATTTACTCATCTTATTCTCTGTATCAATAACTTTTAAATTCACATTCATCCCTTGCCTTTTCAATGAATCAACAGCCATTAATACTCCTGAATGAAAATCAGTAACAATGTTTATTAAAGAATTTTTCTTTTTAAACTGAGAATTATAATCAATTGTACTATTCACCTTATAAGGCAGCATTAATACAATATTTAAGGGTTTATTAGTGATTTCATCAATAAATAAATTTACAGATGTATCTTCAAGTTTTTCTCCAAGTTTTAAAACCATTCCAAGTTTTAAGCCATCAATCTCCAATTGCGGATTCATTGCTTTCAACTCATCTTCAGAAACATCAAAACGTTTCGTTAAGTTATAAAGCGTATCTCCTTTTTTTACAATATAAATAATGAAATTTGAATCAACCTCTTCTACCGCTTCTACCGCTTCTACAATCTCAATAACTTCTTCTACTATAACTTCAGGGATGTAAATAATTCTACCAACGCTCAACCTATTACCGTTTAAGTCATTTTCTTTTTTTAATTCATCTACAGTTACATTATATTTTTTCGCAATGCTAAACAACGTTTCCTTACGTTTAACTTTATGAGTTAAACCTTTAGAATCAGCCGTTTTTATATCAGAACTTTTCTTTTTATTATTTGGAATAATAATGACAGTATTTGCAGATGGTTTTCTTGAAACATCAGGATTTAAATTCAATAAATCTTTTGTTTTTATTCCATTATCTTTAGCTATACTCTTTAAAGTCTCGCCTTTTTTAACGGTATAAGACCTGTCTCTTATACACATCTCCGAGCCCACGAGACCTCTCTACAT
>CAJXUO010000029.1 GCA_913061425.1 uncultured Lutibacter sp. | reverse complement strand
TACACCTCTCTATTCGTCGGCAGCGTCAGATGTGTATAAGAGACAGAAATTACTCGTCTAACCATAAAAAATTGACCAATGAAAAAAGTACTTATTATATTTATGACTCTCGTGTATCTTACACCTCAAAATTTAAAAGCACAAAACGAAGGAGCAGCTTTAGCCGTAGGTGCTCTAGTAGCTATTGGAGCAGGTATTGCTGCGGTTAAGCAAATGGAAGAGAGAGCTGAACTAACGGCAACACAATGGATATTATCTAACAATCCTGAGTTAACAAGTTTTTCTTTAAAAACACTTTCTTTTGATGGTAAAAAACTAAAAGATATGTCAACAACTTCAGTTATAACTTATGAAATACAAGAATTTACTCCTAGCGACAAACCTGAACTTGATGGGAGAAAGCAAGTTTTATTTGGGTTTACAAGTCAAGGTTGGATAAATGAATATGGAATTGATTTTAATAAGATAAGATGGCTTTTGGTTGATGGTGAAGAGTGGATGAATATGATGATTTCATATGTCAAGGTTTCTTCAAGTGAAAATGACGATAATAGACTTATGAAAACTTTAAAAGTAGGGAAAGTGGTAAATAAGGGAGTAAAAGTAAAAAGCAAGTTAGTAATACCATTTTATAAACTAACTGGTGATATGTATGTTGTAACTGATTATTCTTCAGAATTAAAGTTAATTTATAACGAAAGATCTTTAGGGATGTTTTTAAAAGAAACAGGTGATATTGTCCAAATTGGAAGAGGTGATATTATTGAAATACATGATTTCTTTTTTGATGAATAATTTACAACTATAAATAAAACATAAAAAAGCCGAAACGTATGTTTCGGCTTTTTTATGTTAAATATAAATTCGTTTTAATCTTCTGTTAAAACCCATTGTCCTTTTTCTAGTAGAGGTAATGCTTGTTTATACTTTACTTCTTTATTTTCACCACTCATCACGTTCTTAATCGTTACTCTATCGTTACGACCTATTTTACGCTCTGTTCTCACAAATGTCTCAACTGGCTGACGTTCTTGCTGTTGATTTGTATTTGTTTGTTGAGATTGGTTCTTGTAATCTTCTTTTGTTAACTGTACTTTTTCTCTTTGTGTATCACGTGCAGCAGAAACTTGAGTTGCATTTTTGTTTGGTAACTCTCCTTTAAATAAGAACGATAATACTTCTTTATTTACTTTGTTCAACATCGTGTTAAACAACTCAAAAGATTCAAATTTATAAATTAATAAAGGATCTTTTTGTTCCCATTGTGCATTTCTAACAGATTGTTTCAACTCATCCATTTGACGTAAATGATCTTTCCAAGTATCATCAATAATGGCTAGCGTTACGTTTTTCTCAAAGTCGGTTACTAAAACTTTCCCTTTAGATTCATATGCTTCCTTAAGATTTGTTACAACTTGTATTGTTTTTGAACCATCTGTAAACGGAACCACAATACGTTCATATTTATCTCCTTGCTTTTCATACACATCTTTTATTACAGGATATGAAGCAACAGCATTACGCTCTATTTTATTCTGATAATGTTTATAAACAACATCATACAATCCGTCAATTAATTCTTCTTCAGATTTACTTTTAAATTCTTCTTCACTAAATGGTGATGAAGTAGAAGAGAAGCGTATTAACTCAAACTCAAAGTTTGTATAATCATCATGAGGTTTATTTTCCTTTACTAAAGTAGCACATATATCATAAATCATATTTACAATATCTACTTGTAAACGCTCACCATATAATGCATGACGACGACGTTTATAAACAACCTCACGTTGAGAATTCATTACATCATCATATTCCAATAAGTTTTTACGAATACCAAAGTTATTCTCTTCAACTTTCTTTTGTGCTCTTTCTATAGATTTAGAAATCATTGAATGCTGAATCACTTCACCTTCTCCAAGCCCCATTTTATCCATCATCTTCGCAACACGTTCACTATTAAATAAACGCATTAAATTATCTTCTAATGACACGTAGAATTGAGATGAACCAATATCACCTTGTCTACCTGCACGTCCACGTAACTGTCTATCTACACGACGAGAATCATGACGCTCAGTACCAATAATTGCAAGTCCTCCAGAGGCTAGAACTTCGTCAGATAATTTAATATCTGTTCCACGTCCTGCCATATTTGTAGCAATAGTTACAACTCCAGGATCTCCTGCTTCAGCAACAATATTTGCTTCTTTTTTGTGCAATTTGGCATTTAAAACATTGTGCTTTATTTTTCGCATTGCAAGCATTCTACCCAATAATTCTGAGATTTCAACAGAAGTTGTACCAACCAGAACTGGTCTTCCTTGATCAACTAAAATGTTAATTTCTTCAATTACGGCATTGTATTTTTCACGAGCAGTCTTATAAACTTTGTCTTGTCTGTCGTCTCTTGTTAATGGTTTGTTCGTTGGAATTTCAATAACATCTAATTTATAGATCTCCCATAATTCTCCGGCTTCTGTGATCGCAGTACCTGTCATACCAGATAATTTACGATACATTCTGAAGTAGTTTTGAAGTGTTACTGTTGCAAAAGTTTGCGTTGCTGCTTCAATCTTTACATTTTCTTTTGCTTCAAGTGCTTGGTGTAATCCGTCAGAATAACGACGACCATCCATAATACGACCCGTTTGCTCATCAACAATCAAGATTTTTTCTTCCATTACTACATATTCTACATCTTTCTCAAAAAGTGTATATGCTTTTAGTAATTGATTCATTGTGTGAATTCTTTCACTCTTCACACCAAAATCTCTATATAATTCTTCTTTTCTTTTGGTTAAATCTTCTACTGATAGGTTTTGGGCTTCTAATTTTCCTACATCCATACCAATATCTGGCATTACAAAGAAATTAGGATCATTATGATCTCCTGATAGATGCTCAACACCTTTGTCTGTCAATTCTATTGAGTTGTTTTTTTCATCAATCGTAAAATATAATTCTGCATCTACTTTATGCATTTCACGGTTGTTGTCAGCCATATAAAAATTCTCAGTTTTCTGCAATAATTGCTTTATACCTTCTTGACTTAAAAACTTAATTAATGCTTTGTTCTTAGGTAATCCACGATAAACTCTTAATAATTGAAAACCACCTTCTTTTGTATCTCCTTCAGTAATTAATTTTTTTGCTTCAGATAAAACGCCAACTAAATATTTACGTTGAATGTTTACAATTTTATCTACACTTGGTTTTATTTCATTGAATTCATGACGCTCTCCTTGTGGAATTGCTCCAGAAATAATTAATGGTGTTCTAGCGTCATCAATTAATACAGAATCGACTTCATCAATTATTGCGTAATTATGTGGTCTTTGTACCAAATCTTTTGGCGAGTTCGACATGTTATCACGCAAGTAATCAAAACCAAATTCGTTGTTTGTTCCGTAAGTAACATCTGCATTATAGGCTTTTCTACGAGCATCTGAGTTTGGCTGATGATAATCAATACAATCAATGCTTAATCCGTGAAATTCAAAAATTGGTGCCATCCAAGCAGCATCACGTTTTGCTAAATAATCATTTACAGTTACTACGTGAACTCCGTTTCCAGTCAGTGCATTTAAATAGATTGGTAAGGTTGCAACTAATGTTTTACCTTCTCCTGTCATCATCTCTGCAACTTTCCCTTGGTGTAAAACAGAACCTCCAATTAATTGAACATCGTAGTGAATCATGTCCCAAACTACTTGTTTGCCAGTTGCATCCCAAGTATTGTAGTAGATTGCTTTATCGCCATCAAGTTCTACATTGTCTTTAGTTGCCGATAATTCTCTATCAAATGGAGTAGCAGTTACTAGAATTGTTTTGTTTTGTGTAAATCTTCGTGCAGTTTCTTTAACTACAGCAAAGGCTTCTGGAAGAATCTCTTCAAGTGCTTTTTCAGATGCTTCATAAGACGCATCTTTTAGCGCATCAATTTCAGTATAAATTTCTTCTTTACGATCTATATTTGCAGTCTTAGTTTCTTCTTCTAAAGTCGTAATTTTATCATCTATTGATTTTATTGCGTCTTTAATTTTTTGTTTGAATTCAAGTGTTTTAGCACGCAATCCATCATCTGAAAGAACTGTTATTGAGCTTTCTACGGCTAATACACTATCAACAATTGGTTGTAGTATTTTTAGATCTTTTTTGGTCTTGTCTCCAACAAAAATCTTCAAGACAGAATTTAATATACTCATAATTTATTTCGTAATTTCTATGCTCAAAATTAAGCAAAAAAAAAGCCTCAAAAGAGACTTTTCTATGTTATTTTTTATAGCTGTTTTTAATATTCTTCTTCGTTCCAAAGATAATCATCTTCGGTTGGATAGTCTGGCCATATTTCAATGATTGAATCGTATGACTCACCTTCATCTTCAAGGTCCTGTAAGTTTTCCGCAACTTCTAATGGTGCTCCTGTTCTAATTGCGTAGTCAATAAGCTCGTCTTTGGTTGCTGGCCAAGGTGCATCTGCTAAGTATGATGCTAATTCTAATGTCCAATACATGTGTTATATACTTTAATTTTTTGCAAAAATAATTTTTTTCAGCAGAAAGCCAAGTTATTTCCTGTTTTTTTTCAATAAATTTAAGAACTTTATTTCTTTTTCTCCGGAATCCAAGGGATTTCTTCAATATTATTGTCATAAGTCAATTTCCGTGCCAACACAAATAGATAGTCAGAAAGGCGGTTTAAGTATTTTAAAACAACTTCATTTATAACAACTTCTTCGCTTAATTGTACGGTTATTCTTTCGGCTCTTCTACAGATACAGCGTGCTATATGACAATATGACACGGTTTGGTGACCTCCTGGTAAAACAAAATGAGTCATTGCAGGTAGCTCTTCATTCATAGTATCAATTTCTTGTTCTAAATACGTAATTGAATTTGCAGATGCTTTTGGAATATTCAATCGCTCTTTACCACTTTTTAAAGTTTCCTTGTCTTGTGGAGTCGCAAGCATAGATCCTATCGTAAATAATTCATTTTGAATTTTCAACAATGTAGTTGCTGAATTTGCATTTATTTGTTGTGTTGAAATTAAACCAATATAGGAGTTTAGTTCATCAATAGTTCCATATGCTTCAATACGTAGATGATATTTTGGAACTCGAGTTCCACCATATAATGAAGTGGTTCCTTTATCGCCAGTTTTAGTGTAAATTTTCATAGAGTAAATGTATAAAATATTTAAGTGAGATTATACTCTTATTATAAAATGTTCTTTGAGTTGTTCTTTTCTAAAAATGACAATTCCCCAGAAATAAGTATCAATACTAACTGTTGTTTCTTTATGATTTTTTATATAATCCCAAGCCTCAGTCATCTCTTTTGACCAATGTATATCATCAAAAATGAAAACAGATTCATTAGTTGTAGTCTTTAAACATTGTTCAAAATAATTGATAGTTGCTTCTTTTTGATGATTTCCATCAAAATAAATGAAGTCATACGTGTTATTTTCAATTGTTTTATTCAGTGTTTTTTTAAAATCACCAACAACAAAATTGATGTCATTGAAACCAAATGAGTTGAGTTGGTTTTTTGCTATTTCTAGAGTCTTTGGACAGCCTTCTAAAGTTGTAATACTTGCTGTTTGATTGCCAATTTTTAAACTGGCAGTTCCTAGTCCTAAAGATGTGCCAATTTCAAGTATAGTTTTTGGTTTTAAATACTCAATAATTCTAATGAGTACTTTTGATTTTTTTTTAGTAATTCCAGCAACTTTTGCAATTTTTGCTACTTCTCGTCCGTTTGTCTTAAAAACACGTGATCTTTTGCCGAAATCTGTGATTGAAATTTTAGTATTATTTTGGTATAAAAGGGCTCGGTATTTTTTGCTTAAAAGCAGTTTTTTATTTGCAGTTTTTGCATAAAAACAGGTAGTCACTAAATTGTAAACAAATGGAGAGTGGACTCCATGCTGATTTGTTGATTTTAGTAAAAATTTTAAGTATGATTTTATCTGATAATACATTCGGTATAAATTCTATTGCGAAAATAAAAGAAAAATTATTTTAATAGGTTTTTAAAAATTATATTTGCCAGTATACACAAATGGTTTTGATATAAATTGCAATGGTGTAAATATAAAAGAATGAATAAGTTTGTATTGTATTTTCTGATAACTATTATTTTAATGATTTTTAAAGTAAAATCTAAATTACAGATATTGGTATGGAGCGAATTATGGATATCAGAGGAAAGAAACCGACCATTTTATAAAATAATTTTCAAGAAAAAACAAGTTTGAGTAGACAAGATAAAATAAGATTTTCAGTTGTTGGTTGCGGACATATAGGGAAGCGACATGCCGAAATGATTTATAGAAACTCTAATGCAGAATTAGTTGCTTTAGTTGACATTAGGCCAAAAGAATTGTTAAAAATTGATCAATACGACATTCCGTTTTTTAATAGTTTAAATGACTTTTTAAACAGTGATGTCGAAACTGATGTTGTGACGATTGCGACTCCAAATGGATTACATGCTTCGCAAGCAATACAAGCATTGGAGGCGAAAAACAATGTAGTAATAGAAAAGCCTTTAGCACTTTCAAAGGCTGATGCTGAAGCAGTTATTTTTAAGGCTTTGAATGTGTCTAAGCAAATATTTGCGGTGATGCAAAATAGATATTCTCCACCTTCAGTTTGGATTAAAGACTTGATTGACACGAAAACTTTAGGAACTATTTATTCGGTTCATGTTAATAGTTTTTGGAATCGTGATGAACGTTATTATACTGCCAATTCTTGGCATGGAAATAAAGAATTAGATGGAGGAACACTCTTTACACAGTTTTCTCATTTTATAGATATTATGTATTGGCTATTTGGTGATATCACCAATATAAAATCGGTGATGAAAGATTTTAATCATCAAAAAATGACAGATTTTGAAGATGCAGGGATTGTAAACTTCGAATTTGTAAATGGAGGAATAGGAAACTTTAATTTTTCTACATCAGTATGGAATAAAAACTTGGAGAGTTCAATGACTATTATTGCAGAGAAAGGTGCTGTGAAAATTGGTGGTCAATACATGAACGAAGTCGAATATTGCCATATAGAAAACTATGAAATGCAAGTTTTAGAACCTACAAATCCTGGAAATGATTATGGCGCTTATAAAGGCTCTGCACAAAACCATCATTTTGTGATTCAGAATGTAATAGATGTGCTAAACGGTAAAAAAGCGATTACAACCAATGCTTTAGAAGGAATGAAAATTGTTGATATTATTGAGCGAATTTATCAAAGCGCAAAATAATATGCTGACAAAAAATAAAGCAAACCCTTTAGAGTACAACGATACGGTATTATGGCCTCAAAAAGTTGCTATAAACAAAGCCTCTATAAAATAGAGGCTTTGTTTTATTGATAATTTAAGTTGTTCTCGACTCTGCTCGAACTGACAGAAACTTACTTCAATCCTCCAGTCATATCAGCAGGAACCACCCATTCATCATATTGTTCTTCTGTTACATACCCAAGTCTAACGGCTTCAACGCGAAGTGTAGTTCCGTTTTGGTGTGCTGTATTGGCAATTTCTGCGGCTTTATAATATCCAATTTTTGTGTTCAATGCTGTAACCAACATTAAAGAGTTATTTAATAATTCTTTAATTACTTCGTTGTTTGGCTCAATACCTTCTGCACAATTATCATTAAATGATACACAAGAATCTCCAATTAAACGAGCAGATTGTAAAAGGTTTGCTGCCATCATCGGTTTAAAAACATTTAATTCATAGTGTCCTTGAGTTCCTCCAACAGTTACTGCAACATCATTTCCAATCACTTGAGCACATACCATTGTGATAGCCTCACATTGTGTTGGGTTTACTTTTCCTGGCATTATAGAACTTCCAGGTTCGTTTGCAGGAATAATCAATTCTCCAATTCCAGAACGTGGACCTGAAGCCATCATTCTAATATCGTTTGCAATTTTGTTTAATGAGACTGCAACCTGCTTTAAGGCGCCATGTGTTTCTACAATCGCATCATGTGCAGCCAAGGCTTCAAATTTATTTTCGGCTGTTATAAATGGATGATGTGTAAACTCTGCAATATATTTTGCAACCAACACATCATATCCTTTAGGCGTATTCAATCCTGTTCCTACTGCTGTTCCGCCTAACGCCAATTCTGAAAGATGCGCTAACGTGTTTCTTACGGCTTTTAAACCATGATTTATTTGAGATACATATCCAGAAAACTCTTGACCTAAAGTCAAAGGAGTTGCATCCATAAGATGTGTACGTCCAATTTTAACAACGTTTTTATAGTCTTCTGATTTTTTTTGTAGTGTGTCTCTTAATTTTTCAATTCCTGGAATGGTAGTTTCTACCACCATTTTATAACACGCAATATGCATTCCTGTTGGAAAGGTGTCATTTGACGATTGCGATTTGTTTACATCATCATTTGGTTGAATCGTTTTTTCTCCTTCACCAATTACGTTACCAGCAATTTCATGTGCTCTATTTGCAACAACTTCATTTACATTCATGTTGCTCTGCGTTCCAGAGCCAGTTTGCCAAATAACCAATGGAAATTGATCATCATGTTTACCATCTAGAATCTCTTCACATACTTGAGCAATCAAATCTCTTTTCTCAACTGCCAAAACTCCCAATTCACAATTTGTATAGGCTGCAGCCTTTTTAAGATATGCAAAACCGTATACAATCTCAAGAGGCATAGAAGCTGAAGATCCTATTTTAAAATTGTTACGAGAACGTTCAGTTTGTGCTCCCCAATATTTATCTGCAGGCACTTCAACAGTTCCCATTGTGTCTTTTTCTGTTCTAAATTTCATGCTAAAAAGATTTGATTACAAAGTTACTAAAAATTTACCCTAATTTTTTTTATTTTGATTGATATAAAT
>CAJXUO010000028.1 GCA_913061425.1 uncultured Lutibacter sp. | reverse complement strand
AGATGTAGAGAGGTCTCGTGGGCTCGGAGATGTGTATAAGAGACAGATACTATAATTTTATGTAAAAATTTTTATATTTCGTTGTAAAATATTAAATTTGCGGAAGTGTAAAAAACAAGATATGATTTCTGAAACAACTTCTAAAAATACAAAACAACTTTCTTTTGAAGAGTTTAAAACTGAAATTTTAAACGATTACAAAATTGCTGTAACAAGTAGAGAATGTAGTTTACTTGGTCGTCGTGAAGTATTGACTGGAAAAGCCAAGTTCGGAATTTTTGGTGACGGAAAAGAATTGCCTCAATTAGCTATGGCAAAAGCTTTTAAAAATGGTGATTTCCGTTCAGGATATTATAGAGATCAAACTTTTATGATGGCTTTGGATTTATTAAGTCCTAGTGAGTTTTTTGCTGGTTTATATGCACATCCTGATATTAAAGTTGAACCTTATTCTGGTGGACGCCAAATGGGAGGCCATTTTGCTACTCATAGTATTAATGAAGATGGATCATGGAAAAACTTAACTAAACAATATAACACTTCTTCAGATATTTCTTCTACAGCATCTCAAATGCCTCGATTATTAGGTTTAGCACAAGCCTCTAAAGTATATAGAAATTTAGATGTTGTTCAAAAACACAGTAAAAACTTTTCAAATAAAGGAAATGAAATTGCTTGGGGAACAATTGGAAACGCAAGTACTAGTGAAGGGTTATTTTATGAAACTATAAATGCTGCAGGAGTTTTACAAGTACCAATGTTGGTTAGTATTTGGGATGATGAATATGGAATCTCTGTACACGCAAAAGATCACACTACAAAAGAAAGTATATCGGAAGTATTAAAAGGCTTTAAACGCGATAAAAAAAGTGCTGGTTATGAGATTGTTACTGTACATGGTTGGGACTACGTACAATTGATTGACACCTACAACAAAGTGTCTAAATTGGTAAGAAACGAACACATTCCTGCAATAATTCATGTAACTCAATTAACACAACCACAAGGCCATTCTACTTCTGGATCTCATGAACGCTATAAGACTGAAGAACGTTTAAAATGGGAAAGAGAATATGACTGTAATGTCAAAATGCGTGAATGGATTTTAGACTTCGAATTAGACAATAATGGTGAAACGCTTCGCTTTGTTAAAAATGAAGAGGAATTAATAAGTATTGAAAAAGAAATAAAAAAAGAAGTTAATAAAGCAAAAAGAGATGCTTGGACTGCATTTACCAATCCTATAAAAGAAGAATTAATTGCAGGAGTAAGCTATATTGAAAAAGCTGCTTTAACCAGCCCTAATAAAAACTTTATCACTAAAATAGTTAATGATTTAAAATCATTAAACGAACCTTCTAGAAAAGAACTTTACACTTTAGCCAGAAAAGCACTTCCGTATTTATCTAGAGATACTTCTGAATCTAAAACAAAATTTATTGAATGGTTATCAACTTCAATGAAAACTAATCAAAAAAAATACAGTTCAGATTTATATGATGATTCTGAAGATTCAGCTACCAATATTAAAGAAATCCTTCCTCAATATTCTAATGAATCAAACTCTGTAGATGCGCGTGTTATTTTAAGAGATAATTTTGAAACAATTTTCAATAAGTATCCAGAAGTATTGACTTTTGGTGAAGATGTTGGATTTATTGGTGATGTGAACCAAGGTTTAGAAGGAATGCAAGAGAAGTTTGGGAACATCAGAGTTTCTGATACAGGAATTCGCGAAGCGAGTATAATGGGTCAAGGAATTGGAATGGCTATGAGAGGTTTACGACCTATTGTAGAAATTCAATATTTAGATTATTTAATCTATGCGATTCAAATAATGAGTGATGATATTGCCACATTAAGATATAGAACTATAGGGAAACAAATTGCACCAGTTATTGTTAGAACTCGTGGTCATAGATTAGAAGGTATTTGGCATTCAGGATCACCTATGGGAATGCTTTTAGGAGCCTTAAGAGGAATGTATATATTAGTTCCTAGAAACATGACAAAAGCAGCAGGTTTTTATAATACATTACTACAAGCAAATGAACCAGCACTTGTTATCGAATGCTTAAATGGGTATCGTTTAAAAGAAGAATTACCTATGAATTTAGGAGAATTTACAACACCAATTGGAGTTGTTGAAACTGTTAAAGAAGGTCGTGATATAACTATTGTATCATATGGTTCTACGCTTAGAATAGTCCAAGAAGTAGCAAAAGAATTATTGCAAGTTGATATTGATGTTGAAATCATTGACGTTCAAAGTTTATTACCTTTTGATATCAATCATGACATTGTAAAAAGTCTTCAAAAAACAAATAGATTATTAATTATAGATGAAGATGTTCCTGGTGGAGGATCCGCATACATCTTACAAGAAATAATTGAAAATCAAAATGGTTATCAATATCTTGACAGTAAGCCAATAACATTAGCCTCTAAAGCTCATAGACCTGCTTACGGAACGGATGGTGATTATTACTCTAAACCAAATGAGAACGATATTTTTGAAGTAGCTTACAACATGATGCATGAAGTAAAACGATCAAAGTATCCTAAACTAGGGTAGTTAAATTTTTTATTTATTAATTGATTTCGTGTATATTTATACTTCTAAATTTCACTGTAAAATCAATTATGAAAAATTTACTATTATCATTTACTTTATCACTTACATTTATTTCGGGTGCAATTGCTCAAAATAGAGTTACTGCTACTGATTCTGTAGTTACAACCAAACACACAACTACTATAAAAGGCGTTACTTTTCCTTATACAGCAAACTCAGGAACTTTACCTGTTTGGGAAGATGAAAAAGCAATTGCGTCAATTTATTACACATATTACAAACGAAGTGATGTAAAAGACGACAGTAGTCGCCCGCTTATTATTTCTTTTAATGGAGGTCCAGGTTCAGCATCTGTTTGGATGCATGTTGCCTATACAGGTCCAAAAATTTTAAATGTTGATGATGAAGGGTATCCTTTACAACCTTATGGAGTCAAAACCAATCCATATTCAATTTTAGATGTTGCAGATATCGTTTATGTAAACCCTGTGAATACAGGATATTCAAGAATGATTAAAGATAAAGAAGGTAAATATCCTGATAGAAAAAAATTCTTTGGAATAAATGCTGACATAAAATATTTAGCAGAATGGATTAACACTTTTGTTACTAGAAATAATCGTTGGAGGTCACCAAAATATATTATTGGAGAAAGTTATGGAGGAACACGAGTTGCAGGGTTAGCACTAGAACTTCAAGAGTCACAATGGATGTATATCAATGGAGTCATAATGGTTTCTCCTGCAGATTATTTGGTTTTTAATTCTGATGTACCTATTCAATCCGGAACAAACCTACCCTATTTTACTGCTGCAGCATGGCATCACAAAATGCTACCAAAAGAATTACAAAGTAAAGACTTATTAGATATTTTACCTGAAGCAGAAGATTTCGCCATCAATTCATTAATTCCTGCATTAACAAAAGGTGGATTTATTTCTGAAAAAGAAAAAAATAGGGTTGCAGAAAAAATGTCATATTACTCCGGAATATCAAAAAAATCTATTTTACAAAACAATTTAGATCTAAGCACATCTTTTTTCTGGAAAGAACTATTAAGAAATACAACTGGTGAAACAATTGGACGATTAGATTCAAGATACATAGGTATAGATAAAAAAGAAACTGGATCAAGACCAGACTATAATGCAGAATTAACTTCGTGGTTACATTCTTTTACTCCAGCAATTAATTACTATCTAAGAGAGCATTTGAATTATAAAACAGATTTGAAATACAATATGTTTGGCGATGTACATCCTTGGGATAGAAGAAATAATAACACAAGAGAAGATTTAAGACAAGCAATGGCCGAAAACCCATTTTTACATGTATTAGTTCAAAGTGGTTATTATGATGGAGCAACAACTTATTTTGGAGCAAAATACTCAATGTGGCAAACTGATCCAAGCGGAAAAATGAAAAATCGCTTTGATTTTAAAGGCTATAGAAGCGGACATATGATGTATTTGAGAAATGAAGATTTACAATCTTCAAATCAAGATATTAGAGATTTCATAAAGAAGTCTACTCCTAAAAAAGGACAGTCAGCGAAGTATTAATTCTTTAATAAATGATTTCCAATTGCGCACTGCAAACATTTTTGTTGTGCGCAATTTTCGTTTTTAAGTTCCAATAAAGCTTGAGTTTTAAATGCACTCTCAGATTTAATTTTTAGCATATTGTATTTCTTAATAATACTATTATTCTCAGGTTTTATTTCTTTAATTAAATTTAAAACATCAGTTTCTTCAAACTTCCCAATGTGTTTTTGATACACAAATCTTAAAGGGATAATTGTATTGATAAGCAATAAATCAACAAATGATTTCGATAATTTCTTTGCCTTTTTTGGAGACTCTTTTTCAAAAGTATAATGTGTTTTCCAGAACTCAGAAGTAGTTACAGAAAACAAATCGTAGTATTCTTTTAAACTCTCTTTCTCTATACATTTTGAAAATAAGTTTTGTTGTAAACTATATAAACTAGCCAATTGAGAAATTCTAATTGTTGGAAAATTAATGGGTCTTAATCTAAAAAACTGTACTGAAGACATCATATTTGACATCAGTTTATGTTTTTTTGTTTGATACGCATATTCACTTTTCAAAAGATTGAAATACGGATCTTCTCCAGAGTTATTTAACATTTCCAATTGCCCAAAAAATAAACTCTCCAAATTTTGTTGAGAAGCAACTTCCTTTCTCACAATAGAAAAATTTGTGTTTTTTGCCATTTCAAAAAAGGCATCTCCATTAATTTTCAAACCAAAATTGCGTGCTAACAATTGGAATAAAACCGCTTCCCAATCATAGTTAGTTTCCTCAAGAAGTTGAGTTATAAAAACAGCTTTTCGCTCTAATCTTTCAAAATATAATCTCTCTAACCAATTTTCAACAACAAAAGGGTCAACCGAATAAATATCGTTTTCACAATTAATCCATTTCTGAGGTTTTGAAAATAATTTTTGATAATTTATAATGAATTCATCTGAAACGAAGTTTTTCAACTCCAAAGTAGGAATTATACTATTTGCATTCGTATGAATTTCAATATTGTGCTCCCAAACAACATGTAAGATAACGGTATCATAATTAGAATCCATTTCATGGTTATGTAAATACCAATCAGAAGATTTTAAATGAATTTCGACATTTCCAGCCCATAACTGCTCTCCTATTCTCAGTTGAGCGTTAAAAAAATCTGGTCCAGAATTATGATTGTGATCGCCTACAGATGTAATTGAAACAAGTTCATTATTTGTAGTTTTTAAATTGGATGTGAAAAATAGTTTGTGTTTCCACAAATAATGCAAAAAATCTTCTTTCATAGCAGCAACTAAGAGTTAAATATACATTATTTATATGAGTATCAAAAAATACAATCTAATAGAATTTATTCAGTTCTAATTTTTACCGTTCTTTGCATTAAAGTTAAAGATTATGAATAGTATTGATAAATTAAAATGGCGATATGCAACCAAAAAGTTTGACACGTCTAAAAGACTATCAGAAAATCAAATAGACATCTTAAAACATACGTTCAATTTAACTGCAACATCTTATGGTTTACAACCTCTAAAACTAATTGTTTTAAAAAACCAAGAGATAAAAAAATCGCTACAAGAACATTCATTCAACCAATCTCAAGTTACAGATTGCTCGCATCTACTTATAATATGCATAAAAACAAATATTGATGAAAATTATGTTGATGAAAAATTTGATTTAGAAAAAAAAGAAAGAGGTACTCCTGAAACTGTAATTAAAGATTTTAGAGCATTTCTTAAAGAAACCATCAGTACTAAATCAACCGAGGAAACAGAAAAATCATCTATAAATCAAGCGTATATTTCTTTAGGTAAATTAATGACTGTATGTGCTTTTGAAGAGATTGATTCGTGTCCAATGGAAGGTTTTAATTCAATTAAATACGATGAAATTTTGAATCTAAAAGCACTACATTTAAAATCAGTTTTACTACTTCCTGTAGGCTTTAGAGCAGCCGATGATATGATGAGTTCATTAAAAAAGGTTCGAATTCCAATAGAAGAATCTGTAATAACTATTGATTAGTTTTTGGTATTCATTTTAAGTACCTTTGTTGACCATAAAATTTGAAATAATGAATACAGATATAAGAAACCTAGAGCCAAAAAGAGTTTGGAATAATTTCGCAGATTTAAACGCAGTACCAAGAGCTTCAAAAAAAGAAGAGCGAGTAATTGCTTTTATAGTTAATTTTGGTAAAAAATTATGTCTAAAAACAATCATAGATCCAGTTCAAAATGTGATTATCAAGAAACCAGCAACTAAAGGCATGGAAAATCGCAAAGCAATTGTGATGCAGAGTCATTTAGATATGGTTCATCAAAAAAATAATGATACTGTTTTTGATTTCGATACAGAAGGTATAAAAATGTATATTGATGGAGATTGGGTTCGTGCAGACGGAACAACTTTAGGAGCCGATAACGGTTTAGGTGTTGCTTCTATCATGAGTATCTTAGAATCAACTGATATTCCTCATCCTGCAATTGAAGCCCTTTTTACAATTGATGAAGAAACTGGAATGACAGGTGCAATGGGACTTGAAGGCGGATATTTAGATGGAGAAATTTTATTGAATTTAGATACTGAAGATGATGATGAAATAGGTGTTGGATGTGCTGGAGGCGTTGATGTAACAGCAAAAAAAACATATACTCTTGAAAGTGTTTCAGCAAATTCTATTGCTTATAAAATTACCGTTAAAGGTCTTCAAGGTGGACATTCTGGTATGGATATTATTAAAGGCTTCGGAAATGCAAACAAGTTAATGAATAGAGTTTTGTATGCAACAGTTGAAAATTCTCTAATTGCTAATATTGATGGTGGAAGTTTGAGAAATGCAATACCTAGAGAGAGTAACGCTATTATAGTTACAGAAAATGATAACGCATTTATAAACGAATTTGAAAAAATAAAATCGGAAATTATAAATGAATATAATACCATAGAATCTGATTTAGAAATTTCTATTACTAAAACTGATTCACCTCAAAATACACTTTCAAAAAAAGAACAAAAATTACTTGTAAACTCTATCTACTCTGCATATAATGGTGTTTTTAGAATGAGTCCAGATATTGAAAATCTAGTAGAAACATCAAATAATATTGCACGAGTAATCGTAAAAGATGGTGCTATAAAAATTGGCTGTTTAACCCGTTCTTCTGTTGAATCTGGAAAATGGGATTTGGCTTATACACTAAAATCTACTTTTGAATTAGGAAGTTTTAATGTAGAATTTGGAGGTTCTTATCCTGGATGGAAACCAAACCCAGATTCTGCTATTTTAAAAGTAATGGAAAAAGTATATGAAGATATGTTTAATGAAAAAGCTAATATTTTAGCTTGTCATGCAGGACTAGAATGTGGTCTTTTAGGAACTCATTATCCAGAAATGGATATGATCTCTTTTGGACCAACTATTAAAGGTGCACACTCGCCAGATGAAAGAGCATCAATTAGTTCTACTCAAAAATATTGGAGTTACTTATTAAAAACATTAGAGAATATTCCAGAGAAAATATAAAAATGGAACGCGTTTTAATAACAGGAGGAACAGGACTTATAGGAAGAGAGTTGTCAAAAAAACTTCTTAAAAAAGGGTATGCTGTTTCTGTGTTAAGTAGAACTAAAAAAATCAATAATTCTATTCAATTTTACTGTTGGGATATTGAAAACCAGACTATTGATAAAAAATCTCTTTTAAACGTTGATTATATAATTCATTTGACTGGTACTGGAGTTGCGGATAAAAGATGGACAAACAAAAGGAAGAAAGAAATTATTGACAGCCGCGTTAATTCGACAAAACTACTTTTAAAATTTATTGATAAAGAGAACTCTAAAATAAAAGCTTTTATTTCAGCCTCAGGAGTAAATTATTACGGTACTATAACTTCAGAAAAAATATTTATTGAAAACGATTCTTTTGCAGATGATTTCTTAGGAAAGGTTTGCGAACTATGGGAAAAATCAGTAAATAAATTCGCGAATTTCGGAATAAGAGTTGTAAAATTAAGAACAGGAGTTGTGTTGGCTAAAAACGGTGGAGCATTTGAAAAATTAGTAAAGCCAATAAAAGCAAGTTTTGGTTCGACTATTGGGTCTGGGAAACAATACATGCCATGGATTCATATTGATGATTTATGTGAAATGTATATCCACTCTATAGAAAACACAAAAATCAGCAATGCATATAATGCAGTTGCTCCAGAGCATTTAAATAACCAATCTTTTACGCAAAAAATCGCTTTATCTCTCAACAAACGTATTTGGCTACCAAAAGTTCCAAGCGTAATTTTAAAATTAATTCTTGGAGAGATGTCAAAAATAATCACGGAAGGTAGCAGAGTTTCTTCTGAGAAAATTTCGCAAACAGGTTTCCTATTTAAATACCCTACTTTAGATCTTGCTTTAAGTGATTTAGTTAGTAAAGACTAACAAATTGTTAACATCTTCTACTTTTAAAAGTCATAAATAATTGTATTTTTACATCTATATAACCTCACAATTTTTATGGGAAAAATAATTGCAATTGCAAATCAAAAAGGTGGTGTTGGTAAAACAACAACAACTGTAAATTTAGCAGCCTCATTAGGTGTTTTAGAAAAAAAAGTATTACTTATTGATGCAGATCCACAGGCTAATGCTACATCTGGACTTGGTATTGATGTTGAAACTGTTGAAAATGGTACCTATCAATTATTGGAACATAAAACATCTGCAAAAGAAGCAATTATTAAAACAAACTCTCCAAATGTTGATATCATTCCATCTCATATAGATTTGGTAGCTATTGAGATAGAACTTATAGACAAAGAAGAGCGTGA
>CAJXUO010000027.1 GCA_913061425.1 uncultured Lutibacter sp. | reverse complement strand
ACAATACCTTTTATCTTATCCTATGCTTTAGATTATTTTGGGTCTAGTACAAATGTTACTATTGAATTACCCATATTTGATACTATCCTACAAATAATGGCAATCACCGTTATTCCTATTTCAATAGGAATGCTCATTCGTCACTACAAAACCAATTTTTCTTTACGTATGGAAAAAACGATGCGAATTGCTTCTACTGTAATTTTCATCTTAGTCTTTATCGCAGTAATAGCAGCAAATTTCGATTTACTAGGCGCTGCAATGAGAGAAGTAGGATTGGTTACATTAACTTTAAATCTTACAACCATGGGATTAGGTTATTTAACGGCAAGGCTCTTTAAGTTGGACTTGAAAAATACAATTTCAATTACCGTTGAAAGTGGTATACAAAACGGAACATTAGCATTTGTGATTGCTACTTCTGTATTAAATAATGTAGAAATGGGTATTCCAATAGGAGCTTATACTATATGGATGTTTATTACTGGTGGAATTTTAATGTGGCAACTTGGGAAAATAAAAAATACTATCTAAATAAAACATGCTGAACAATAATTCAAAAAATAAACTATTCAAAAACTGATTCAGTCTCAAATCACTGTAGACGATGAACATCCATCTCTTTTTTAAGGGATAGCACAAACTGAAAATGTTCGTTATTTTCCTAATAATCAAATTAGAACTTTCAAAAGAGAATGTTACAAAAAGACTAGAGAGGTAAAACCTATCGTCTAGAGTAGTTCGGTGCTTCTTTGGTAATTGTTACATCGTGTGGATGACTTTCTACAATTCCAGAAGATGTGATTTTTACAAACTGTGCGTTTTTCTGTGCTTCAATATCTTTGGCACCACAATAACCCATTCCTGCTCGTAAACCTCCAATAAATTGATGCATTGTTTCTTCCAACTCACCTTTATAAGGCACACGTCCTACAATTCCTTCAGGAACCAATTTTTTAATATCGGCTTCTACATCTTGGAAATAACGGTCTTTAGAGCCTTGTTTCATTGCCTCTACAGAACCCATTCCACGATACGACTTGAACTTACGTCCTTCAAAAATAATCGTTTCTCCAGGAGATTCTTTTGTTCCTGCTAATAATGAACCTAACATCACAGAATCTGCTCCTGCAGCAATAGCCTTAGGAATATCTCCTGTATAGCGTATTCCACCATCTGCAATCACAGGAATTCCAGTTCCTTTTAATGCTTCTGCAACTTCGTGTACTGCGGATAATTGAGGGTATCCAACTCCTGCAACTACACGTGTAGTACATATAGATCCTGGACCAATTCCAACTTTTACAGCATCTGCTCCTGCTTCTACTAAATATTTAGCGCCTGCAGCAGTTGCAATATTTCCAACAACTACATCTATACTTGGAAACTTTGCTTTTACTTTTTTCAATACGTCTACAACTCCTTTGGTATGTCCGTGAGCCGTATCTATAATCAATGCATCTACTTGTGCATGTATCAAGGCTTCTGCCCTCTCTAGCGCATCTCCAGTAACTCCAATGGCGGCAGCAACACGCAAACGTCCGAAAGAATCTTTATTTGCATGTGGATTTTCTTTTACTTTGATGATATCTCTAAATGTAATTAAACCAACCAATTTATTAGTTGCATCAACTACAGGAAGTTTTTCAATTTTATTGTCTTGTAAGATGATTTCGGCTTGTTGTAATGACGTTCCTTTAGCAACAGTTACTAAGTTTTTAGTTGTCATAATCTCAGAAATCTTACGTGTATTGTCTTTTTCAAATCTCAAATCACGGTTGGTCACAATACCAATCAATATTCCGTTTGCATCAACCACAGGAATACCTCCAATACCATACTCGCTCATTAAAGTTTTTGCATCTAATACTGTTGCTTCTTTTTCTACAGTAATAGGGTCTATAATCATTCCAGATTCCGAACGTTTTACTTTACGCACTTCTGCTGCTTGTTGTGCAATCGTTAAGTTTTTGTGCAATACTCCTATTCCACCTTCACGAGCCATCGCTATTGCCATTGCCGATTCTGTAACCGTATCCATCGCTGCAGATACAATTGGTGTATTTAGTGTAATGTTTTTGGTAAACTTAGTTTGAATACTAACCTCTCGCGGTAAAACTTCTGAATATGCTGGAATTAGTAATACGTCGTCGTAGGTTAAGCCTTCTCCTACAAATTTTGATGTGTTTGATAACATGATGCAATTAAGATTTAATTGCGAGCAAATTTAGAGTATTATCTCTTAAAAAAAGCATATTCGATTAATTATTTACATTATAACGAATAATCTCTTGTACACTATTTTCTGATGCGCTACTCGGAAAAGGATATGTTATTCCTGGAATAGCTTCTAGTTCATAAGATATTTCGGTATTAGAGTGTATCAATCCAACTTGATCTGCATAACTATTTGTCATGACCAAAACGTTTTGAGGTGATAAAACTGTTATTGGTAGTGTAATTCCAGCAACAGTAACATTTGCTGTTATTGTTACATTCAATGTGATTTCCGTTTCTATAATATCAGTGAAAATTTCAGAATTAACCGTAAGAGTACTTGCAATATTATTTAACGTGTTTTCTAAAGTATAATTAATCGTTAATGGAATTCCACCTAAGGTTTGTGATACTGAATTACTTTGTGTAGCCAATACTGTTCCTATAGGTGCAGATTCGCTTACTAAAATAATATCATCCAAAAGAATTTCAAAATTAAAAACATCATTAAACAAACTCCCTAAATTTATTGAACCGTAGGTGTAATGATTTCCATCTAACTTTCTATGCAAATTTTGAGCATATAATTGTGGCGCTAAACTAGTACTTGTTACTGATGTGTCAAAATCAAAGTAATCGTATCCATTGGTATTAGAAATCCCTGAAATATATAATGAATCTTGTGACATTCCGTCTATTGAAGAGTTTACATCATAAACCCAATAATTAGCAACTGCAAATGGCATATAATCATGCGTAACTTCATTTGGTGTTCTATCAATTCCAGCGTCATCACAAGATGCTACTATAAATAACATGGTAGCAAAAATAATTAAACTATATAGTGTATTTTTCATGAGTTTTAGATTGAGTTTTTTCTTGAGTTTTTTAATAATTCAAATGTAATTATAAATACTGAAATGGTAAAACTTAATGTCATCAACATACCAGAAATCATTATCACATATTTCATCCAATTAATATCTAACCATAATAAGTAAATACCTCCAAAAGTGAGCAAGACTGACAAGAAAGGTTCAAACATTAAAAAACACTTAACGTTCTTGTTAATACTTGTTGTTGAAAGGATTAAAGAAAGGATAAAGAAGATTATTGAGAGTGATAATATATGATTGTGTACCAACGTCAATATTTCTCTTTTAGACTTTTTAAACTGCATTACAGTGGCATTTTCATCAGTTTCATTTCCATTATAGTGGGATTCTATTCCTTGTGGATTCGATGCTGTTGTTTCGTTTACAAACGTGAGCCCTGAATAAAAACCAATACTAAGGATGACTAAAAAAATAGCAATCAATGCTTTAATTTCTTTAGGAAAACTATGTATAATTCCGTGTACTTGCATTAAATGGCTTTTTGTTGTTGCAATATAGCAACAGATTTTAATAAATTATTAATTGCGACGGTCATTGAATGTGCTGAGATAGTAGCGCCAGAAATGGCAATAATATCTCTTTCATATTTCAAATTTTTGCCCGTTTTCTTTCCAATAAATTGTTTTAACCAACGCTTACTTCCTATTTCTGCACCATAATCTTCACGGTAAATAAGCACTTTTGCTTTCTTTATAACAAAGTTGTTATCAAACAAAACCAAGTAATCAAATTCATCTGTTTTACTTGGTGCTTTAGAAATAAAAGCGTAACCTACAACTACTTCTGTATCAATAATTTGAAATAAGTTACTTGAATCAATTTTTGTAATCAATTGATGTGTCATTTTACTAGAAATAGAAACAGAATTTAGTGTAAAGTCTTCTGTTTCATAGACAACCTTTATCTCTTTTGAAACTTTTTTGTAAATATTTTTTGGTAGTTTAAAAGACATGAGTACACACGCAATCATTATAAAACTAATGGTATAAAAATATGTGCTTTTCATATTACAAAAATATTGAAATTAAAAATAGCAAATAGTCAAATTCTATAAAAGAATTTAACTATTTGCCGTATTAAAAAACTAACTCAAATTAATCGTTGTTTTTTCTTGTTGAAATAATTTTTAAAACCACACTCCTATTCCGAAGTTTAATTGTCCTGTTGAGTCGCTATTTGCAACTTCATTACTTTTAATTTGATAATCTGCTTTCACAACTGCTCCTGGAGAAAGCTTGTAACTCAATCCAAAAGTGATGTCGTTTCTATCAAAAGCATTGTTCTTTGTTAGACTTCCATCTACAGCTGCATGCGTATCATAATCTTCATATCTAGCGAATGCCCATAATTGTTGCTCTTTATCTTGCGATAGTAAGTTATATGAACTCTCTAAGTACCATCCTTGTAATTTGCTTCCTAAATCAGCAGAATTCAATGTATTGTATGCTTCTGTATCAGTTAAACGTGCGTTTATAAACTGACCTCTTGCAGCAAAACGTTTGTATGTATAGCGTGCATCAAATCCAACCATTGAGATTCCAACATCAGCACCATCAATCATGTCGACATCATCTTCTGCTTGAGTACGACCAACGTATCCTGCCAATCCTAAACGCAATCCATTGATTCCGTAATAATCTGCTTTTGCAGAAAAGTTTGGTGTATTGATGGTAGATTTTGCGCCTTTTTGACGTCCATTTCTTAAACCATTTTTACCGCCTAATAACTTTGAACCATTTACAGATGCAAATCCATTGAAAAGATACGCTTGATATTTAAGCGAAATTTCATTGCTTCTTCCTGAAACTCCTATTCCTACTTCCCTCCAAGTTGATGGTATGATTGACCCATCTACAGATGGACGCTCAACACCATTAAAAGTTGTTGGTTCATGATATTCATTTACAATTCCCATAGGAACTAACATCAATCCTCCACGAAGATTCACATTGTCATTCAAACTATATTGTAAGAAGGCTTGTTCTACATACACTTCCTTTACATGTTCAAATTCAATTTCAGTAATAAACTGAGTTCTATCATTGAATTTGTAACCAAACATTAAGACAAGTCTTTGAATATCTAATTCTCCGTTGTCTCCTTCTGGTTGATTGTAGGTAATTTCACCATATCCGCCAATTGTCAATGGTGATTTATTAGTTGATGATAAAAGTCTATCAGCAGCATTTTGTTGTTGCTGAGTTTGATACGTTTCTGGGGTTGTTTGTGCAATTACTAACATAGAACTAAGTAAAAGCACAGTAAATAAAATGTGTTTCATTATTATTATTTAGATTTATTAAAAATAGTGTTATTAATTTTAGGCAAATGTAAAACTTATATTAAACTGTACAATCTTTATTTAGAATAATTTTAAATAAACTTTTTAGTGTACGGAATTGGCAACCACAATGACGACTCTAAATAACTAAACTATAGAGAGATGAGAAAGGAAAAAGTGGCATACTTATTAAGCATTTTAGGAGTAATAATAATATAAATTGGAGGGTTTTATGCTCCAAAAGTGATGCTTCCTCCACTAATTACAGGAATAGGATTCTTTATTATAGCGAGTGTCTATCTAAAAATGCGTGTATTTTATTTTAAAGTCTTCATATACGTAATCACAACTTTACGAACATCTGAAGCCAAATCTTCAGGTTTGTTTTTTGTCACTTTGATCAAACCTTCCACGTCATACTTTAAAAATGGGATGTCAAAACCAAGAAGTAAATAATCGGTTAAGGCAACGGTATAAATTTTATTTTTTTGAATGCGCTTACCTCCTATTGTCCATGTTTTAGTGTCAGTATTATAAGACGCATTATGACGTTGTAAATAAGCGCCAGTTCCTGCTTTTAAGCGTCCGTATTGTAATACACGTGCTAACAATTCGCCTTTCATTTCTACTTTGTTGATTCCGCCTCCAAAAGGCAAAACTCTAAAAATATCAACTCCAGTAATAGAACCACTTAATTGATCATCTATTCGTATAGAACCTCCATTCACAAAAGCACAATCAATAGATTCATCAAACGCAGCAGACATAGAAGCCGCAATAATTTCACCTAAATTAGTTTGTCTACTTCGTATTGGTGTATCTCTACCATCCAAAGGTTCAGTTGTTGTATATATTATATCATATGGATTTGAAATCACTTCTTTCAATTTCTTATCCATTAATTTTTCCCATTTCTCAACAATTTTAGCAACTTGAGGATCTTCTCCAACGGCATCATTAATTTGAACCAATTCAGAAATTATAGCAGTTTTTTTTGTTTTTTTATCAAATGTAATTTTATGTACGTACGCCGTTTTAGCATTTGCATCAGCCTTAGAGATAAAAGCATCTCCAACAGGAATTAACATATTTGTATGCTCATGACCTCCAAGTATCAACGGCACCTTTGGCAGTGAATTGGCAATTAATTTATCTTGATTAAACGCAAGGTGAGTGAGTCCTAAAGTAACATCTACCTTTGGTTCCAAAACATTGTAAGCGTTTATTGCATCTTGATACAAATCTCCATAATCTACATAGTTTTTTGGATTTGAAGGGATTGTAGCGCTAAAGAAACCAACTTTAAGTGTCGTTCCATCAGTATCTTTTAAATCAAAGATTACAGTTCTAGGAATGTTTTCTTGTACGCCATTTTTTTCTACATAAAAAGGTTTCACAATGCTATCATTCTTAAACTGAGCATTTGTAGCAATCCATTTAAATGTAGACTCATTGAATCTTTTTTGTAAATCTGGATATTTTAAATCAAATTCATGATTTCCTAAAGCCACTAAATCAAAGTTCATTGCATTCATAACTTCAATCATTTGCTTGCCATAAATACGATTTCCAGTTGTATCTTTTAAAGTCCCAATTAATGATGGGTTTAAAAAGTCGCCTCCATGTGTCAAAATAGTATTTGGATTTTCTTTCCTTAATTTATTAACTAAGTTCGCAACACGAGCAATTCCTCCTGTTTTTCCACCTTCCATTGCATTAATTTCATAGACATCATTGATATGCACAATTGTAAATTCTAAGACGTGATTGTCTTTCTTACATGCAAATAACAATAGAGAAATAAATAGAATGGAAATCTTTTTCATGCTAAAATTTTTATGTTTGTACAAAGTTAAGAAATACATTTATTAAAGAATAATTTATCTATGAAATACAAATTTAATTTACTGCTGTTTTTATGTATCCATATTACTTTGAGTGTAAACTCTCAAGAGAAAGATAGAACTATCAAATGGAGAAAGAGGATTGATTGATGTTATTAACGAATTGGCAAAAAAATATGAACCAACAAAAGCATTTGATGACGCAACATTATTCACAGAGTTTGTTGATTTTACTTATCCAGAAATAGAAGGGTTTATGGATTTATATGTAAAAAAAGCAACAGAATTACCTTACAATGAATTTTATAATAAAGTAGGTGTCAAATACGATGCTGAAAAATATCTTTTTGAAATAGACACCAATGCAACAGAAGATCAAATAAAACTTCGAGAGCGTTGGATGAAAGCATTATAATTTATAAAAAACTCTTAGATAATTTTAAGAGTTTTTTTATGCAATTCATTACATTTGCTATCATGCAAAAAAACATCAACATACAAAATAAAAAAGCTCGATTTCAGTACGAAATTCTCGACATGTATGTTGCTGGAATAAAATTAAGTGGTACAGAAATAAAGAGCATTAGATCAGGAAAAGCACGTATTACAGAAAGTTTTTGTGAGTTTAATGAAAGAGGCGAATTATTTGTTATCAATATGTATATTCAAGAATATTCTTTTGGAAATGTCTACAATCACAATCCGAAGAGTTCTCGTAAATTATTATTGAATAAGAAAGAACTTAAAAAACTGCTAAAAGAAACTCAAAATGTTGGCTTAACAATTATTCCGCTAAAACTATTTATGACTGATAAAGGTTGGGCAAAACTAGAAATAGCGCTGTCTCGTGGTAAAAAATTACATGACAAACGCGAGACGATGAAAGACAGAGATAACAAACTTGATTTAGCAAGAATTAAAAAAGATTTTTAAGTCTTCTTTTTGCTTATTCGTATTTACCACTATTACAATCACAGCCTCAGGCTGTATAATCAATGATTTAAAAGTTGATTTAAGAAACAAGCCAAAGGGTAATTATTCAAAAAAACCTCTCAATTTCAAATTATTTTATCAATGCTATCAAATAAACTAAAAAAATACAATCTCATTCTTGCTTCAAAATCTCCAAGAAGACAACAGTTTTTAAAAGATTTAGGATTAGATTTTGAAATACAATTAAAAGAGGTTGAAGAGGTTTACCCAAATCAACTCAAAGGAATTGAAATAACTAATTTCTTGGCAGAATTAAAATCGAAACCATTTGAAAATTTAAGTAACAATGATATCTTAATTACGTCTGATACTATTGTTTGGTTGAATGATGAAGCAATTGGAAAACCAAAAGACAAACAAGATGCCGTACATATCTTAAATAAATTATCTGGTCAGAAGCATCAAGTAATAACTTCTATCTGTATAAAAACGTCTAAAAGTATTAAAATTGTTAATGATATAACCGAAGTTTATTTTAAAGAACTTACAAACGAAGAAATTAATTTTTATTTAACTAATTTCAAGCCCTTTGACAAAGCAGGAAGTTATGGAATTCAAGATTGGATAGGTTTTATAGGTGTTGAAAAAATTGAAGGAAGTTATTTCAACGTTATGGGATTACCTGTTCATAAGTTATATACAGAATTGTCAAAATTTTAATTTTAATTTTAGTTCAAACCATTATTTTTGCTAAAACAACACAACTAACAAATGAAAAAATACACTTTTACCGAAAAGAAAGATACACGCTCTGGTTTTGGGGATGGTTTAACACATTTAGGACGTACAAACCCTAATGTCTGTCTCTTATACACATCTCCGAGCCCACGAGACCTCTCTACATCT